>JBDSGY010000460.1:0-5960 GCA_039918755.1 Steroidobacteraceae bacterium | reverse complement strand
GAAGTAGCGACGCACGCTCGCCTCGTCACCGGATTTCGAGATGCGTGTCATGACTGCCAGGCGCAGGAAGTAGCCGATGGTGTAAAGCACCACGGTGGCGATGGCGAGCGGCGGCAGGTGAAAGCCGCCGCGCTGTCGCACGACGAGGGTGAGTGCTGCGCCCACGATCACCAGTGCGGTCCAGCTCCACCAGCGCACGCGGCGGCCGAACATGAGATCGACCAGTGGTGCGATCAGCAGGATGTCGCCGCGCATCAGCAGCTGGATGAACGGAATGCTCACATCGGTGAAGGTGAACGACAGCGGCACCGTGAACAGCACCAGTGCGGTCCCGAGTCCGGACAGCGCGGTGTAGCGCGTGGGCACAGGCACGCGCAGGCCCGCGAGGTTCACGCCATGTGCGTCGCGGTGCCAGCCCGACAACCAGATGAACGCATAGGTGAGCAGCAGGTTCACGGTGAGCGAGACAGGCAGGGTTTCCAGGCCCGTCAGCGATCGTCCGCGCTCCGGATCGATGCCACTGGTAGCAAGCCGCGTCAGCACGATGTTCGGAATGTAGCTCAGGAAATAGAGCACCACGATGCCTTCCAGCGGCAGGCGCGCGACGGACTTCATTTGGCATTCGCAATGCGCACATGCGCTGCCGCGATTTCGTACCGGGCGTTCAGCGACGCCTCGGCGGTCACCGCGCGCAGATACGCGAGCACCTCGCCGAATCGCGGATCATCCGGCATCAGCGGTCGCGGCACCGCATCGCGGCCAATGTAGAGCGGCACGAAGCCTGCCTCGCGGATGCGACCGTCGCCGATCTGCAGGCGCGCGATCATCGACAGCCGTGAGGCCGGCGGAAAATTGTAGAGGCTGTCGAAGTCAGGCTCCCAGTCCTCGCCCAGCTTCTGGATCTCTTTGAAGCTCGGGCGCGCGGCATGCTCGGGCGTCATGCGCAGGTCGGTAGCGAAATTGCACAGGCTGTAGAAAACGGGGCGGCCTTCGATGCATTCGATGCCCTTCAGGATATGCGCATGATGCCCGAGGATGGCATCGGCGCCGGCAGCTACCGCGGCGCGCGCCACTTCGCGCTGGTAGTCGGCAATCTCCGCGCGCACGAAATGGATGCCCCAGTGATGCGACACCAAGACCACATCGGCCTGCGCACGGGCGTGGCGAATGTCGTCCTGCATCGCGGCGAGATCCGCGGCATGTGCAAAGGTGTGGATGCGCGGCGGCGTGCCGGGCTGGTCGTGTTCGATCTGTTCGTACAGTGTGTGGGCCCGCATTGGTGCACAGCCCGGGCGGTTGGCTTCAGCCCAGTACGACTGCGGGAGAATGGAGGAGTACGCGAGAAAGGCGATTCGCGTGCCATCGGCGAGCTGGCGGATCACGGGCTGGCGCGCGGCGTTGATATTGGCACCGACGCCCACCACCGCGAGGCCGGCATCGGCCAGATGCACAAGCGTTTCGGCGAAGGCTTCGTTGCCCCAGTCGAGGCAATGATTGCCTGCGAACGAGATGACATCGAAGCCGGCGCGAGCAAGCGCGGCGGCACACGCCGGCCGCGCCATCACGGCATGGCGGGCCTGCGGCAGACGCGTGCCGCGCGTTGCGAAGCTGGTTTCCAGCTGGCCAAACACCAGTTCCGCCCCGTTCAGCAGCGCGCGCGCGGCATCGAAGCTGCTGTCCGGATCATCGCGGTCTGGAGCCAGATCGCCGGTCGCAAGTACGACACCATTCATTGGTGCGCTTCCGGCGTGGGCGCAGGTTCGCCGGCGCAGCTGCCGGCGCGTGCGCCGCACACGCGCAGCTGGGCGGCCGCTTTGTAGTCCACGAAGCGACGTTCGCCTGCAAGGTCCGGAGCGCGTGCTGCCACGTCGCGGGGTTTGATCGACCAGCGGCCTGTGTCCAGTCGTTGTTCCAGTGTTGCCAGCGCGGCCGCAGTCTCGGCGGGAGTCAGCGTGCAGTGACCGGCGCCGTGCACCCATAGCTGCGCAAGCTGTGCGCTGCGTCCGGCCCGACGCGTGAGTTCGGCAAGGGCGCCATGCGTGGAAGGAACGGTAAGGCCATCGCCCGTGGTCTGCAGCGTCAGCACCGGCACGCGCCATGCGCCAGTGGGCACGAAGTTGGCGCGCATGTAGGCCACCGAGGACGTGTTTGCAGCGATGCGGGGCGCAGCGTTCAGGATCGCAAGGTCGGCATCGAGGCTCACTCCGGCCTGTGCATATAGACGCCGCACCAGTGGCGCGAGCTGCGCCCGGCGCAGCAGCGCGCGGTAGTCGATGCCGGTATTCCAGCCATAAATGCCGCCAGCGCGGCGTTCCTGATCGGTGCGGGGGACGAACACGCCGGCCACGAACGTCCTGCGGATCTGCTCGGCCGTTGCGTCCACGTCAGCGGACGCGGGCTCCGCCGCCTGCGGATCGCTCCACGCTGGCAACTGCGCCAGCGCCGCCGCAAGCATTACGCGCGCACGGCCTGACGGCGACTGCCACGCGGCGTCGAGCGCGCGCTGCACACGCGCTGCGTTGAGTCGGTCGTCATCCACCCCCGTCACGCGGATGCCGGCACCCGGCGCAACCAGCGTCTGGAACGCAAACGCGCCATCGAGCGCCGTGTTCAGCATGCCCAGTGAACCGGACACCGAACCGCACAACGGCAACGCGCCGCTGATGAGTGCCGGCGCGCGCTCCGCCATTGCCAGCGACACGAGTCCGCCCATCGAGCTGCCCCAGGCAATCGTGCGCCTTGGTGCGCCGACACGTTCCGTGAATGCCCGCAGCACTTCGAGCTGGTCGCGCGGCGCTTCCTCCACAGCCCATCCTCCAGCGGTGTACGCGGAGGCCGCGAGCGCATAGTTGTTGGCCAGCAGCCAGTCGCGCAGGCCGCGCGGCGCCGATTCGGGCGGACGCAGGTCAACCGCCGGCGAGTAGCCATGCGCGTACAGGAGCAGCGTGCCGTTCCAGTTGGCGGGAATGTCGATGACCCACGGCGCGCCACCGGCATGACGCCCCTCGATCCGGCCAGCGGCCGGTTGCGCGGCCGGCAACTGTGCGGCCGACAGCGTCAGTGCAGCGATGAACGCAACGATCCCGCGTATCGACATTTCGTCCCCCGATCCGGTCGCTGAACCATACGCGAACTGCAAGCGCTTGCAAAAGATGCCTGATCAGGCGCATAACGCGGACCACAGCGAGAAGGCGCCGGCGCGCCACGGAGAAGAACATGGCTGCGAAGTTTCGGGAACTGATTCTGCTGTGTTCGGTGCTGGGAGCAGGTGCCACCTCTGCGGTGCCGCTTGGAGAGGCGTCGGGCACGGGCGCGTCGCCCGCCATTGCCGAATCGCGCGCAGAACTGCCAGGGCACACGGTGTATCACCCGGTGCGGTGGCCCGCGCAGCCAATGCCGCTCTACGTATGGGGCAACGGCGCGTGCCGCGACAATGGACTCGCACACGGCGCGTACCTGCGGCAGGTCGCCTCACACGGCTACTTCGTCGTGGCGGCAGGCAGGCCGCGCGAGGAGCGTCCCTTCAATCCGGATCCGCCGCCACTGGCTGCACCCACCGCCACCACAGCGCCGGCGCCCGCGCCCCGCACTACGCCCGACGAAACACAGGCCTCGCAATTGCTCGAGGCGATCGAGTGGGCGACTCGCGAGAACGCGCGCGCCGGTGGCGACTTCCAGGGCCGCATCGATCTCTCGCGCATCGCAGTGGGTGGCCACAGTTGCGGTGGATTGCAGGCGCTGGCTGTGTCGAACGATCCGCGCATCGACACCACGCTGGTGCTCAACAGCGGCATCTATGTGCAGCCGGTGGGTGGCCAGGGCGGGGTGCAGATCGACAAGTCGCAGCTCACGCGCCTGCACGGTCCGATGTTGTATCTCAGCGGCGGGCCCGGCGACATCGCGCATGGCAACGCCACCGATGATGTCGCGCGCATCGCCCAATCGCCGGTGTTCTTCGGCGCATTGCCAGTCGGACACGGCGGCACGTTCTGGACCGAGCGCGATGGTGGCGAGTGGGCGCGCGTGAGTGTGCGATGGCTCGACTGGCAGTTGAAGGCCGATGCCGATGCCAGCTGGGATTTCGCCGGGCCGGCCTGCCGTCTCTGCACGGACCGCCGCTGGACAGTCGTGCAGAAGAGACTGCCGCCTCCCTCCGGACCATTGCGCCAGTCGCTTTATGTGCCGGTGCGCGATGGGACGCTGCTGGCAATGAACCTTTACCGTCCGGCGCGTGATGGCGTGCCACTGGCCGTGCGCGCACCGGTCCTGTTTTCGTTTACTCCCTATCGCGCCCGCTTCCGCGAAGCCACCGGGCGTGTGACGGAGATGGGCCAGTTCAGCAGCAGCAACGCACAGGCACTGCTGGATGCAGGCTACGTGCTGGCGGTGGCAGACATCCGCGGCAAGGGCGCTTCGTTTGGTGCGCGCCGTGGATTCCAGGACCGTACCGAAGCGCTGGATGGCTACGACCTGATCCAGTGGCTGGCCGCGCAGCCCTGGTCGGACGGCAAGGTGGGCATGTATGGGTGCTCGTATCTGGGTGGCACTACCGTGCACGTGGCGTCGACCGCGCCGCCCGCACTGCGCGCGATCTTCACGGGGGCGACCGATCTCGACAAATTCGACTTCGTGCGCAATGGCGGCATCACGGCGCAGTTCAATACCCGCCCCGACGAACCGCTTAGCGATGACCTGATGAGCCTGCCGGTCGATGCTGATCGCGACGGCGCACTGCTGCGCATGGCGGTGGCCCAGCATGCGCGCAATACGCCGATGGCGGCGCTCTGGTATGGCATGCCGTTCCGCGACAGCGTGTCGCCGCTGACGGGGAACCGTTTCTGGGAAGAGGCCGGCCCCTATCCTTACCTCGACGCGTTGAAGCGCTCTGGCATTGCCTCGTATCTGTGGAGCAACTTCGAGGATGAGCCCACGGCGCAGGTGATCCTGCTCGCGGAAAATCTCGGCAGTCAGCTCCTGCTCGGACCTGGCAGCCACTGCGTGCCACCACCGGGCTTCGATTTTGCTGGCGAGGTGCGCCGTTATTTCGACCGGACGCTGAAGGGAATTCCCACGGATCCTGCCGCGCCGCGCGTGCACTGGTGGCGCGGCGATGGCAAGGCAGGCGGCACCTGGCAGCAGGCCTCACGCTGGCCTGGCGCAGATGCAACGCGCGAGACCTGGTACCTCGCGCCGGGCGGGCGAGCACACGAACCGGCATTGCAGCCGCAACGTGCAGCAGTGGCGAAGCCTTCCTTCCGGGTCAACTACGACGTGGCCACGGACGACTACTTCGCCTTCTGGGTGAGTTCACAGCATGGACGCGGTCTGAGTTTTACATCGGCACCGCTGCCGGGCGCACAGACACTCGTGGGATTCCCGGTGGCGCATCTGCGGATTGCGTCGGACACGCCGGCACCGGCGCTGTTTGCCTATCTGGAACTGCTCGCGCCTGACGGATCGGCGAAGGTGCTGTCCGTGGGCCGGCTCGCGGCTGCCTATCGCAAAACCGGTGCAGCACCGTATGCGGTGCTGGGGCTCCCCTGGCACCCCGGGCTCGCGGCGGACCACGCGCCGCTGCAGCGCTGGCAGGAGGCGGATCTGGATTTTGCGCTGACCCCGGTTTCACAGACCGTGCCCGTGGGTTACCGCCTGCGATTCGTGGTGACAGGTGCCGATCCGCGCCAGCGCAACCTCGCGCAGCTGCGCATCGATCCGGCGCCGACCATCCGCCTGACGCTGGGCGGCGCTACGGGTTCGCGCCTCGATCTGCCGCTGCAGCCGCTTGATGGGAAGCGGTGAAGCACAAGGTACTTGCGCCAGGGCCTCTGCGACCGCTAAAGTATTGTTAACAATCTTGTTCACAAAATAACGGGGCCGTGCCGCAAGGATGGTCCGCCATGGGGAGTCTGTGATGAGCCAGCCAACGTTGTCGCAATGTGTTCGTCGCGCGATCTGGGGCG
>JBDSGY010000459.1:0-10356 GCA_039918755.1 Steroidobacteraceae bacterium | reverse complement strand
GCGCCCGCAGACAGTGGAGAACAAGCGGATCATTCCGCTGCAGGTGCATGGCGTGAAGCTGATGTCGATCGGCCTGCTCATCGATGCCGGGCAGCCCGCGATCTGGCGCGGCCCGATGGTGACGCAGGCACTGACGCAGCTGCTGGCCGACACGGAATGGGGCGAACTGGACTACCTGGTCATCGATCTTCCGCCCGGCACCGGCGATCTGCAGCTCACGCTCGCGCAGAAAGTGCCGGTGGCTGGCGCCATCGTCGTCACCACGCCGCAGGAAATCGCCGTTACCGATGCGCGCAAAGGCCTGCGGATGTTCGAGAAGATGTCGGTCGCCGTGCTGGGCGTCGTGGAAAACATGAGCACCCACCTGTGCACGAACTGCGGGCATGAGGATGCGATCTTCGGAGACGGAGGCGGCGCGCGACTGGCCGAGGAATGCGGCGTGGCGCTGCTCGGCAAGTTGCCCCTGGATACGCGCGTGCGCGCCGAGTCCGACAGCGGCCGGCCCACCGTGGTGACGGCGCCGGATTCGCCCCGCGGGCAGCGATATTTCGAGCTGGCGCGCAGCGCCGCCGCGGCCCTGGCGCAGCGCCCGCGCGATCGCAGCAGTGCATTTCCAGGTGTTGTCGTAGAGAGAGCGTAATGAGCATCAAGTCAGACCACTGGATCCGCCGCATGGCCGCGGACCGGCAGATGATCGAACCGTTCGAGTCGGGCCAGGTGCGCGAGACCAGCGCCGGTCGCATCGTGTCGTACGGCACGTCGAGCTATGGCTACGATGTGCGTTGCGCGCGCGAGTTCAAGATCTTCACCAACATCAACAGCACGATCGTCGATCCGAAGAACTTCGATCCGCAGAGCTTCGTCGATGTGCAGTCCGATGTCTGCATCATCCCGCCCAATTCCTTCGCGCTGGCCCGCACCGTGGAATATTTCCGCATTCCGCGCAATGTGCTGGTGGTTTGCCTGGGCAAGTCCACCTATGCGCGCTGCGGCATCATCGTCAACGTCACGCCGCTGGAGCCGGAGTGGGAAGGGCATGTGACGCTGGAGTTCTCGAACACGACGACACTGCCTGCGAAGATCTACGCCAACGAGGGCGTGGCGCAGATGCTGTTCTTCGAATCGGATGAAGTCTGCGGCACTTCCTACAAGGATCGTGGCGGCAAGTACCAAGGCCAGCAGGGTGTGACGCTGCCGAAGGCGTGACCGGTTGGCTAGCGGGTAACGCCGTCAATCGCGAGGCTCTTCACCGCCATCGACCACTGCACATCCTTGCCGTCGCGCCGTTCCACCTTGAGCGGCAGATAACCGAGGTCCGGTGCGCACCAGAACCACGTGCCGTTGTTGGAGCCCGGGCGGCTGCTGCGGAAGATCACGGTGTGGTGTTCGCCCATGGCTGTGCGCAGTGTCTCGGTGCCCTGGGTGGTGTAGATGTATTCCTTGATGCGGTCCTTGTCGATCAGCACGAAACGCTGCGGCGTGCGGCCGGCCAGCAGTTCATGCATCAGCGCCACCTGCACCGACATGGTGTCGAGCAGGCCTGGTTGCGTGGGCAGGTCGACCGTCTTCTTTTCCGCCACTCCGGTGACGCGGCCACGGCTCCAGTCGAACGTGAGCTGCTGGTCTTTTTCCTTGCTCGATGCGCCGTCATCACTGATGAATTGTTCGGGCACGATCCTGTCGTCCCGCACCGCGAAGGTGCTGCGCGACGCCAGTTCAGCCGGCATGGCGAGACGGAACATGCCGCGCGCAAAACTGCGCGAGCCATAGGACCAGCGTCCATCACCCAGACTCTGCAGCTCGAGATCGGCCGATCCGGCCGACATGCTGTGCCAGGTGATGGCGTAACTGGCCTTGAAGGGGCGCAGCGCCGGGGATGGCTGGGCGAACAGCGGCGTGCTGAAGGCCAGCACACCCACCACGGCGAGCCACCAGACCGACATGCGCTGCACGGAGTTCATCGCAGCTGCACAGGCACCGTCAGGGGCACTCCATCCAGCGTCGGCCTGCCGGCATTCCACTGCAGGCGGCCTCGGGTAAACCATTCAATCACCATGGGATAAATGATGTGTTCGCCAGCATGAACCCGTGCTGAAAGGCTGGCAACACTGTCACCCGCAAGGACCGGCACCACCGATTGCGCCAGGACGGGCCCGCCATCGAGCTCGGCGGTGACGAAATGCACGCTGGCCCCGTGTTCCCGGTCCCCGGCCGCCAGGGCGCGCGCGTGCGTATCCAGGCCTTTGTGCCGCGGCAGCAGCGACGGGTGGATGTTCAGCATGCGGCCGCTGTAGCGGGATACGAAATCCGCGGACAGCACCCGCATGAAGCCCGCCAGCACGACGAGGTCGGCGCGGGTGGAGTCGATGGCTGCGGCCAGCGCCGTTTCGAAAGCCGCACGATCGGGTCGGTCCGCATTGCGGTAGGCGAACCGATCCACCAGCACAGTGCTCAGACCCAGCGCCTGGGCGCGCCCAAGGCCCGCCGCGGTGGCCGTATCGGCGATGACGGCGATGTCCGCGTTGATCTGTCCGGACCTGCACGCCTGCGCAATGGCGAGCATGTTGCTGCCCGCCCCTGAGATCAGCACGGTCAGCCGCATGCGCCGGGGATCAGTCGTCGATGACGACACCGGCACTTCCGGGGCGGATCACGCCAATGAGAGTGGCCGTTTCGCCCTGCGCCTGCAGCAGCTGCAGTGCCTGGGCGGCGTGGGGCTGCGGCACCACGACCACCATGCCGATGCCGCAGTTGAAGGTGCGGTGCATCTCGGCAGGTGTGATGGAGCCAGTGGCCGCCAGCCAGTCGAACAGCGGATCGCGATGCCACTGGCTGCGGCGCAGGTGGGCTTCCATGCCGTCGGGGAGCACGCGCGGAATGTTGTCGGTCAGGCCGCCGCCGGTGATGTGCGCGTAGGCCGATACCGGGAGCGCGGCGGAGAGCTTCAGCATGCTCTTGACGTAAATGCGGGTGGGTTCGAGCAGGCGGTCGAACAGCGTCCTGCCGGCCAGCATGGTGCTCGCGTCGGCGCCGGCCACTTCGATGAGCTTGCGCACCAGCGAATAGCCGTTGGAATGCACGCCGGAAGAGGCCAGGCCGATGATGGCATCGCCGGCGCGCACGCGGCTGCCGTCGATGATTTCGCTGCGTTCCACCACGCCGACACAGAAGCCGGCGAGGTCGTAGTCGTTGCCGTGATACATGCCGGGCATCTCGGCGGTCTCACCACCCACGAGCGCGCATCCGGCCTGAATGCAGCCCTCGGCGATTCCCTTGATGACGGACTCCGCGACATCGACAGACAGCTTGCCGGTGGCGTAGTAATCGAGAAAGAACAGCGGCTCGGCACCCTGCACGGCCACGTCGTTGACGCACATCGCGACCAGGTCGATGCCGATGCGGTCATGGCGGTTGGTGTCGATGGCCAGGCGCAGCTTGGTGCCGACGCCGTCAGTGCCGGAAACCAGCACGGGTTCCCGGTAACGCTGCGGCAGTCCCACCAGCGCGCCGAAGCCGCCGACGCCGGCCAGCACTTCCGGGCGCATTGTGCGGCGGACGATGGGTTTGATGCGGTCTACCAGAGCATCGCCTGCGTCAATGTCGACGCCGGCATCGCGATAGGTGAGGCCGGTGGATTTCTGCATTTTCAGTAAACGCCTGTGGCGAAGCTGTCGGCCGGTTAGTGGCTGCGATATTGTATAGGACTTCAGCGGCCTGGCTGCGCGATGCGCCATATACCCAATATCATCTGCCTGTTCCGGATTGCATTGATCGTGCCCTTGCTGCAGGCCATGCTGGCCGGCGAGCAGGTGCAGATCCTGCTGCTGTTCTGCGTGGCGGCGGTATCCGACGCGCTGGACGGTTACCTTGCCAAGCGTTTCGGCTGGACATCGGAACTGGGCCGGTTCCTCGATCCCATGGCCGACAAGCTGCTGCTGGTGTCGGTGTTCATCACGGCGGCCTGGCTGGATATCGCGCCCTGGTGGGTGGCGGCGGTCGCCGTGGCGCGCGACCTGATCATTGCCGGCGGTGCGCTGCTGTACCGCGTGTGGTTCGGCAAACTGCGCGGCCGGCCCACCATCATCAGCAAGATCAACACCGGGGTGCAGATCATGTACCTGCTCGGCGTGATCCTGGCCAGCGCAGCGGGTTTTCCGCCGCGCGAAATTCTGGACGCGCTGGCAGCCGTCATGGTGGTGACTACCGTCGCCAGTGGCGCGGACTATGTCACGCGCTTCCTGCAGCGTGCATTCGCGCAGCTGCCAGCGGCATGACGGCCGCTGGGCGCTCGAGCGGAGATCATCCTTGAGACAGCTCTCGCTGGGCATGCTGCTGCAGGATCGCGCGGTGTTCGCAAGTTTTCTGTCTGGCGGCAACGCTCTGGCGCTGGCGGCGGCGCAGGCGCTTGCCGCAGGCAACACCAACAGCAGCGGCGATGCCCTGCTGTATCTGCATGGCGTGGGTGGCACCGGCAAGTCGCATCTGCTGCAGGCATTCTGTGCGGCAGTGCCAGGCGCTGGCTACTTCCCGCTGGCGCAGTTGCGAGAGCTGGGGGCCGACGTGCTCGAGGGTCTGGCTGGCCTGCCGGCCGTCGCGATCGATGACCTGCAGGCGGTGGCGGGGGACGCGGACTGGGAGCGCCAGTTGTTCGGGCTCTACAACGATTGCCTGGCACGTGGCACGCGGCTGCTGGTGGCAGCGCGTGCGCCGGCTGTGGAGGCAGGCTTCAGCCTGCCGGACCTGCGGTCGCGGCTGGCCGCCATGCCGCATTTCGCCCTGCGGCCGCTGGACGAAACGCAGCAGCGCGCTGCCCTGCAGCTGCGTGCCGCGCAGCGCGGCATCGAATTGCCCGATGAAACGCTGCTTTACCTGCAACGGCGTTTTGCGCGCGACATGACGCGGCTGCACGACCTGCTGGATCGACTGGACCTGGCGTCGTTGCGGGAGCAACGGCGGCTGACCGTCCCCTTTATCCGGGAAGTGCTGGGCGAGACGGACTGAGCGCAAGCGCAATGCGGGCCACGCGCCGCCCGAGTGCGCGCGCGAGCGCGGCTTCTTCGTCAGCCAGGCTGCCGTCCGCGCTGGCCGCAGCAACATGCGACGCCCCATAGGGCGTGCCACCGGCACGCGTCGCGTTGAGTCCGGCTTCCGTGTAGGGCAGGCCGACATACAGCATGCCCTGGTGCAGCAGCGGCAGCATCATCGAGAGCAGCGTGCTTTCCTGTCCGCCGTGCATTGATTGCGAAGAGGTGAACGCAGCGGCGGGCCTGTCGACCAGCGTGCCTGCGAGCCACAGGCTTGCGGTCTGGTCGAGAAAGTATTTCATCGGGGCGGCCATGTTGCCGAAGCGCACCGGACTGCCCATGACCACGCCGTCGCATTCGCGCAGGTCATCGAGATTCGCCCACGGTGCACCGTCCTCGGGAACGGCGCGCACCGGACGTTCGCTCTCTGCAGAAACCGGCGGCACGCTGCGCAGCCGCGCCACGCAGCCGGCCACGGATTCCACGCCACGACAGACCTGCCGCGCGAGCAGCGCGGTGCTGCCATTGCGGGAGTAGTAAACCACCAGGATTTCAGCGCGCGTGCTCATCGATCAGCGCCTCGCAGAGGCGGCCGCAATGCCCAGGTCGTCGGCGCCATTCCACCGCGAGGTCCAGCGTTGCACCACCAGGTCGGGATATTCGCGCCGCCCCACGCTGCCGTTGTAGCGGGCCAGCGCCTTGCGAACGTCATTCTTTTCACGCTTGAGATAGAAACGCAGGATGGCGCAACCCATCCGCATGTTGGCTTCGACCTGCGTGAGCTGGTGACGTTTCATGCCCAGGTCAGCGGGCCAGAACGGCATCACCTGCATCAGCCCCACCGCGCCCGCGGACGATACTGCCCAGCGATTGAAGCGGCTTTCGATGTCCATGACGGCCATCACCAGGCCCGGCGGCAGCCGCTGCTCACCGGCGCGATGCGCCTCGCAGAACGCGGTCTTCAGGATCTGCATCCGCTCGGTGTGATCCTTCACGGTGTTGCGCAACTTCGGTTCCATCAGGGTGTACCAGACGGCCGAATCGAACTTGTCCGGGAAGCACTCCGCCGAGGCAATGGCTTGGGCCACGATGCCCCGCAGCTCCGGATCGCGCTGGGCGTCCGCCATGGCAGGCGCCGTGGCACCCAGCAGCGCCAGCGCGCAGCTAGTGAGCCAGAAGTTTTTGCAGTTCCGGAACAACAGCATCGGCAGCAATCTCTCCGTTCTCGCCGCTGCGGCGGTTGCGGTATTCGAGTCTTCCCGCCGCAATGCCACGATCGCCAATGACGATGACATGCGGGATACCCAGCAGTTCTGCATCGGCGAACTTCACGCCCGGTCGCGCGTCGCGGTCGTCATACAGCACATCGATGCCGGCCTGGCCCAGTTCCACATAGAGTCGGTCGGCCATCGTGCGCACGGCTTCGGAGCGGTCGTGGTTGAGCGTGAGCAGCAGCACGGTGAAGGGCGCAATCGGGTCCGGCCAGATGATTCCTTTTTCATCGTGATTCTGTTCAATGGCCGCCGCCACGACGCGCGTCACACCAATGCCATAGCAGCCCATCAGCGGCGTCATGCTCTTGCCGGCGGGGTCGAGGACCGTGGCCTTCATGGCCTCGCTGTATTTGCGGCCCAGCTGGAAGATATGGCCCACCTCGATGCCGCGGCGGATCGCGAGAATCCCCTTGCCCGAGGGGCTGGGATCGCCAGCCACCACATTGCGCAGGTCGGCCATGGTGGGCTCCGGCAGGTCGCGGCCCCAGTTCACGCCGGTGCTGTGGACATCCTTCTCGTTGCCACCACAGACAAAATCGGACAAGGCCGCGGCCGCGTAGTCGACGATGACGGGACAGGTGAGGCCAAGCGGGCCAAGAAATCCGGGCTCGGTGCCCGTGGCCGCCAGCACCCGTGGCGCATTGGACATGCGCAGCGGGCTCATCACGCCCGCGATCTTCTGCGCCTTCACCGCATTGAGCTCGTGATCGCCGCGCAGCACCAGCGCCACGACGCCTCCATCGCTGCCGTCGACGATCAGCGTCTTCACGCAGCGGTCCGCGGTCACGCCAAGCAGCGCGCTGACGTCGGCGATGCTGCGCGTGCCGGGAGTGGCCACGCGCGCCAGCGGCTGCGAGGCAGCGGCGCGACTGCCATTGAACATAGGCGTGGGCGCGTGCTCGAGGTTCGCCGCGTAATCGTCGCCGTCCGACACGGCGATGGCGTCTTCCCCGGAGTCGGCCAGCACCTGGAATTCCTCCGAGGCGCTGCCGCCGATGGAACCGGTGTCAGCGCGCACGGCACGGAAGTTCAGGCCCATGCGCTCGAACATGCGCGTATAGGCCGTCTTCATCGCGGCGTAGCCCTCGGCCAGCGACGCTTCGTCCGCATGGAATGAGTAGGCGTCCTTCATCAGGAATTCGCGGCCGCGCATGATGCCGAAGCGGGGCCGGATCTCGTCGCGGAATTTCATCTGGATCTGGTAGAAATTGACCGGCAGCTGGCGGTAGCTCTTCAGTTCGCGCCGCGCCACGTCGGTGATGACTTCTTCATGCGTGGGACCGATCACGAACTCGCGATCGTGCCGATCCTTCAGGCGCAGCAGCTCGGGGCCGTATTGCTCCCAGCGGCCGGATTCCTTCCACAGTTCGGCTGGCTGCACCGCGGGCATCAGCAGTTCCAGCGCCCCGGCCCGGTCCATTTCCTGGCGCACGATGGCTTCGACCTTGCGGACCGCCCGCAGGCCCATTGGCAGGAAGGTGTAGATGCCGGCAGCCAGGCGGCGGATGAGGCCCGCTCGCAGCATGAGCTGGTGGCTGATGACTTCCGCGTCGGCAGGGGTTTCCTTGGCGGTATTGATCGGGTAGCGGGAAAGGCGCATGAAACCTTGGAAAATTGCTTGCGGAACAGGGGCGCGAGTCTAGCAGCACCGCCCGCGCGGGATCACGCCGCGGCGTTGTGGCGGGGGCGCTGCGGCTCTATCATCCCAACCGTAATGGATTCTGAAAAACCCGTCGAACGCCCGCGCAGTCGCGCCATCTACCTGCTGCCCAACCTGTTCACCACAGGCTGCCTGTTCTCGGGCTTCTACGCCATTGTGGCTGCCATCGACGGTAACTACGAACGCGCCGGATTTGCGGTCTTCGCCGCCATGCTGTTCGATACGCTCGATGGCCGGGTCGCGCGCATGACGCGCACTGAAAGCGCCTTCGGCAAGGAATACGACAGCCTCGCGGATATGGTGTCCTTCGGCGTGGCGCCCGCGATCGTGGCCTACCAGTGGGGCGTGGCCCGCCTGTACGAATATGGCTCGGTCTGGGGGCGCCTGGGGTGGCTCGCGGCGTTCACCTATGCCGCCTGCGCCGCGCTGCGCCTCGCGCGCTTCAACACCCGCACCGGCCAGGACAAGGCCTTCTTCGAAGGCCTGCCCAGTCCGTCGGCTGCAGCGGTGGTGTCTGCGTTCATCTGGTCGTCCAGTGAATGGCGGGAGCCCGGGTTGCCGGGCCTGATCCTGGCGCTGCTCGTCACCTTCGTCGCCGGCGCGCTGATGGTCAGCGCCTTCGGCTACAACAGCTTCAAGAAGCTCAATGCCGAAGGGCCGATGCGCTTCGCCACGTTCCTGATCGTGCCGTTGGGCTTCGTGCTGATCGCCATCGACCCGCCTACCTCGCTGCTGGTCATTTTTGGCGGCTATGCGCTGTCCGGTCCCGTTTTCTGGCTGGTGCGCCGCATCCGCCGCGGAAGGCGTCGCGGCGCGGAGAGCGGGGGGCGCGGCGGGGCAGACGTTTAGTGGCCGCACGGGCGGACTATCTGGCTGCGCTCGGGATCGAGAACTGGCAGCAGCGGCGACCGCTGGCGCTGGCGATGGCGGCCCCTCCGCCGGATACCTGGGACAGGGTGGCCGCCGAAGTCGCCGGCTGCATCAAGTGCGACCTTCACCTGTGTCGCAAGCGCACGGTCTTCGGCGTCGGCGATCGCACGGCCCAGTGGCTCGTGGTCGGCGAGGCCCCTGGTGCGGATGAAGACGAGCAGGGCGAGCCGTTCGTGGGCCGCGCCGGTGGTCTGCTGAATTCGATGCTGCGCGGCATCGGCCTGGCACGCGAACAGGTTTTCATTGCCAATGTCCTGAAGTGCCGGCCGCCGGGAAATCGCGATCCGACGCCCGACGAGGTTGCGCACTGCCTGCCGTATCTGGAACGCCAGGTGGCGCTGCTGCAGCCGCGCATCATGCTGGCGGTGGGACGCATCGCCGCCCAGAACCTGCTCGCCACCGATACAACGATCGGAAAGCTCCGCGGGCAGGTGCATGCCTTCGGCAGTCGGCGCATCCCGCTGGTGGTGACCTATCATCCCGCGTATCTGCTGCGCTCGCCGACTGAGAAGCGCAAGGCGTGGGAAGACCTGAAGTTCGCACGCCGCGTGGCTGGCGGCATCAACGCGTGACGGCGCCGCCGGAGATACTGCTGCGCGACATGGGGTTCGGCGACGTTGCCGCAGTCGCCCAGATGGAGCGCGAGGCATACACATTCCCGTGGAGCGACGCGATCTTCCGCGACTGCCTGCGGGCCGGATATTACTGCTGCGTAGCGGAACTGGATGACATCCAGATCGGCTACGCGATCATGAGCACGGGCGCCGGTGAGGCGCATGTGCTGAATCTCTGTGTCTCCGAGTTGTACCGGTGCCGCGGCATCGGCCGGCAGCTGCTGGAGCATCTGATGGAATTTGCCAAGGGGTTGGGTGTGGTGGACATGTTTCTGGAGGTTCGCCCGTCCAATACGGTGGCGATAAGGCTGTATCAGTCCCGCGGTTTTTCGCAGATCGGCATGCGCAGGGGTTACTACCAGGCAGTGGGCGGACGCGAAGACGCCGTGGTGCTGCGCAAGGTCCTGGGCAAGGGCCGGCGATGAGCACGGTAGCCAGCGAAGTCGCGCGTCGCCGCACCTTCGCCATCATTTCGCATCCTGACGCGGGCAAGACCACGCTGACCGAGAAGCTGCTGCTGTTCGGCGGCGCGATCCAGCTTGCGGGAACGGTCAAGGGGCGCAAGGCTGCCCGCCATGCCACGTCGGACTGGATGCGGCTGGAACAGCAGCGCGGCATCTCGGTGACCTCGTCGGTGATGCAGTTTCCGTTCAACGACTGCATCGTGAACCTGCTCGATACACCAGGGCACGAGGACTTTTCCGAGGATACCTATCGCACGCTGACGGCCGTGGACTCGGCATTGATGGTGATCGACTGCGCGAAGGGCGTGGAGGAAAGGACCATCCGCTTGATGGAGGTCTGCCGTCTTCGCGCCACGCCCATCATCACCTTCATCAACAAGCTGGACCGCG
>JBDSGY010000458.1:0-5623 GCA_039918755.1 Steroidobacteraceae bacterium | reverse complement strand
TCTGTATCCCCCCGCGTGAGCCGGCGGCAGCTGGCCCCTGACCCGGTTGATCCGAAATGCGCTGCGCGAAATCAGCCGCGCGCGCGCGCCAGGCCTGCCGCCAGATCTTCGCGCAGATCTTCCGCCGCTTCGATGCCGATCGACAAGCGCAGCAGGCCATCGACAAGCCCCGCGGCGGCGCGCGCTTCCGGCGCCATCGCGGCATGCGTCATCGATCCCGGGTGGGCGACCAGACTCTCCACGCCGCCGAGTGATTCGGCCAACGAAAAATATTCCAGGCCAGCGACGAAGCGCTTCACGGCCTCCGTGCCACCTTCGAGTTCGAAGGTGACGATGGCACCGAAGCCCGACTGCTGCCGACGCGCGATGTCGTGACCGGGATGCGTGGGCAGACCGGGGTAGTAAACTTTCTTCACGCCGGCCTGCGTATGGAGCCACCCCGCCAGCTGCTCGGCATTGCGGCCATGCACGGCCAGACGCGCATCGAGCGTGCGCAGGCCACGCAGCGTCATGAAGCTGTCGAAGGGTGCGCCGGTGAGCCCGAGGCAGTTGGCCCACCATGCCAGCTTGTCGTGCACTTCCTGCTTCGCCGCGATTGCCGCACCACCGACCACATCGCTGTGGCCGTTGAGATACTTGGTGGTCGAGTGCACGACGATGTCGGCACCCAGCGTGAGCGGCCGCTGCCAGCCCGGCGAGAGGAAGGTATTGTCCACCACCGACAGCGCGCCGATCTCGTGCGCGCGGCGCGACAGTGCCTCGATGTCGGTGATGCGCAGCAGCGGATTGCTGGGCGTCTCGATCCAAACCATTGCCGTCGGTTGCTGCAGGGCGCGCTCGAGTGCATCGGGATCACCGAAGCGCACGAAGTCCACTTTCAGATCACCGCGCTTGTTCCAGGCATCGAACAGCCGGAAGGTGCCGCCGTAGCAGTCGTGCGGCGCCACGATGCGCGCGCCCTGCGGCAGCAGATAGCCGGTGAGCGTGATGGCGGCCATGCCCGAGGCGGTGATGACACCACCGGCGCCCTCTTCCAGATCGGCCAGCGCATTGCCCAGCAGATCGCGCGTGGGATTGCCGGAACGCGAGTAGTCGTACTTGCGCTTGTCGCCATAGCCGCGGAAGGCGAAATTCGACGTCAGGTGCAGCGGCGGCACCACCGCGCCGGTGACGTCATCGGATTCCAGGCCTGCCCGCACTGAGCGGGTGGTAAAACGCGGGCGGTCGGTCACGGCGATTCTCCAGGGTAGATCAGCGACAGGACGGCGCGCAGCTGCTCGGCCTCCTTCAGGAATGCATCATGGCCAAGCAGCGATGAAACTTCATGCAGGCGCGCATCGGGCAGGCGCGCGGTGAGCGCACGCATGTCGGCGATCGGCACCAGCTGGTCCTCGCGCACGGCCACGACCTCGGTACGCACCGGTATGCGCCCGGCGTCGACCTGGTGCAGGTCGATGGATTCGGACAGGCAGATGAAGGCCTCCGGGCGATTGCGCGCCGCGTACTCGCGGCCGCGGGCCTGCAGGTATTCCTCCACTGCGAACACGGGCCGGCCGTTTTCCATCCGCGGTGGCTTGCGGAACCGCGCGGCGAATTCTTCCGGGCTGCGATAGGTGGACATCGCCAGCGCCCGCGCCAGTTCCAGCGCCTGCGTCGGGCAGCCCGCTGCAAGCCCCAGCTTCACCATATTGCGCTGCACGCTGCGCCACGCAGTGGCCATGGGATGGGCGCAGTCGGCGGCACTGATGACGATGAGCCGCTCCACCAGTGCGGGGTAACGCTCACCGAAGGCCAGCGCCACCATGCCGCCGTAGGATGCCCCCACGATGGCCGTGAGCCGCGGAATCTGCAGATGTTCGAGCAGGCGGCGGATGGCATCGGCCTGGTCATAGCTGGACAGGCTTGGAAAGCTGTCCCCGGCAGCCGGACCGGTGCTGGCCCCGGTGCCACCAAGGTAGTCCATTCCCAGCACGGCCACGCGCAGGGTATCCAGCGCTTTGCCAGGGCCCACGATCTCGTGCCACCAGCCATTGCGGCCGCCAGCGGGATCGAACACCCGCCGCGAGGCCGAGATTCCCCCGAGAGCCAGCACCACGGGCATGCCCGGCTCGCCACTGAGGGTGTAGCCGATCGAAAGCGTTTCCAGTGTGCCGCCATGGTGCAGCTTCGTCGGGCCATCGACCTGGAAAACGCCTTCGCCAGGCGTCGCGGATTGGCCATGCTCTTTGGACAAGAGCGGAATTTTAGGTCCTGGGCCACGCCCCCGGCAAGCACGGGGGCTTTGCCAGCCTGTTCCAATGTGTTAACGTGCTAGTACATTAGTATGAAGACGCACCGCCAGTTCTCACCCCGGCACGAGGCCCAGACCGAAAAGAATCTGGTCAGTGCCCTGCTGACCGCGCGCACCGCGGAAGAACTGCGGGCGTTCCTGAAGGATCTGTGCACGCCTGCCGAGCTGCAGGCCATGGCCGATCGCTGGGCGGTGGTCGAATACCTGCAGCAGGACCTGCCCTACCGCGAGATCCACCGGATCACGGGCGTCAGTGTCACCACCATCGGGCGGGTTGCCCGTTACCTTGCCACGGGCGCCGGCGGCTATGCGCTGGCCGTGAAGCGTCTGGAGAATTCGCGTAATGGATAAAGATTCCCGTCTCAAGCTGGCCATCCAGAAGTCCGGCCGGCTGACGGATCACTCGCTCGATCTGCTCACCCGCTGCGGCCTGAAACTGTCGCGCGGCAAGGACCAGCTCATGGCCTTCGGCGAGAACCTGCCGCTGGACGTGCTGTTCGTGCGCGATGACGACATTCCCGATCTCGTGCAGGAAGACGTGAGCGACCTTGGGCTCGTGGGACTCAATGTGCTGGAAGAGCGCCGGCACGAGATGGCCGCGCGTGGCGCGACTGCAAGATTCGAAATCCTGCGGCCGCTGGACTTTGGTCACTGCCGGCTCGCGCTGGCGGTGCCGGATGGCATGGCGTGGAACGACCTGTCGTCTCTTGCCGGTCAGCGCATCGCCACCACCTATCCGGCGCTGCTGTCCAAGTTCCTGAAGGAAAACGGCATCGCCGCGGAGATCGTCACGCTGTCGGGCGCCGTCGAGATCGCGCCGCGCCTTGGCCGCGCGGACCTGATCTGTGATCTGGTGTCGTCGGGTTCGACGCTGCTGGCCAATCACCTCCGCGAGGTGCACACCATCCTGAAGAGCCAGGTGGTCCTGATCCGCACGCCCGTGAAGCTGCCGGAGTTCAAGGAGAGCTGGATCTCGCGCCTGCTGCTGCGCATCGATGGCGTGCAGCAGGTGAAGGAAAGCAAGTACATCATGCTGCACGCGCCACGCTCGGCGCTGCCGCGCATCCGCGAGCTGCTGCCAGGCAGCGAGTCGCCCACCATCATTCCGCTCGAGGGCTCGGCGGACAAGGTGGCGATCCACGCAGTCTGCCGCGAGAACGTGTTCTGGGAAACCCTCGAAAGCCTGAAGGCCGCCGGCGCCAGCGCCTTGCTGGTGTTGCCCGTTGAAAAGATGCTGAACTGACATGACCATGCAGACATTCAACTGGGCGCAGCTTGATGCCGATGGAAAATGCCGCGCGCTGCTGCGCCCGCGGCTGGAATCGCAGCAGGATGTCGAGGCGCTGGCGCGCTCGATCATCCGCGAAGTGCGCAAGGATGGCGACGCGGCGCTGCTGCGCTTTGCCGAGCGCTTCGATCGCGCGCGGCTGCAATCCGTACAGGTAACACCTGAAGAATTCGACGTCGCCGAAGGCGCGCTGAACGCGAAGCAGATCGCCGCCATCGAGACGGCCATCGACAACGTGCGCCGCTTTCACGCCGCGCAGTTGAGCGCGCCGCTCAGCATGGAGGTCATGCCTGGCGTGACGTGTGAACGCATCTTCCGGCCGATCCCTGCTGTGGGGCTCTATGTGCCGGCAGGCTCGGCTCCACTGCCGTCCACGGTCATCATGGTGGCGGTGCCCGCGGCGCTGGCCGGCTGCCCCGAGCGCGTACTGTGCACCCCGCCAGCGGCAGATGGCAGCGCGAATGCCGCCGTGCTGGTGGCCGCACGCCGCTGCGGCGTCACCCGCGTGTTCAAGGCCGGCGGCGCGCAGGCGATTGCCGCGATGGCCTATGGCACGGCCAGCATCACCAAGGTGGACAAGATCTATGGCCCCGGCACCGCGCTGACCACTGCAGCCAAGCAGATCGTTGCCTCGGATCCCGATGGCGCGGCCTGCGATCTGCCGGCTGGCCCCTCGGAGGTGCTGGTCATCGCTGACGAGAGCGCCAATCCCGCCTTCGTCGCAGCGGATCTGCTGGCGCAGGCAGAACATGACGTGCGCGCCCAGTCACTGCTCGTCACCGATTCGGTCTCGCTGGCCAAGGCCGTTGCAGTGGAGTTCGATCGGCAGCGGGGCACGCTTTCGCGCAAGGCCATCCTGCAGCAGTCGGCCGCCAACTGCCGCATCATCCTGGTGGACAACCTGACCACTGCGCTGGCCGTATCGAACGATTACGCGCCGGAGCACCTGATCGTCCAGACGCGGGAACCACGCGCGCTGCTGGAAGGCATCATCAACGCGGGTTCGGTGTTCCTCGGTCCCTGGTCGCCGGAATCCATGGGTGACTATTGTTCGGGCACCAATCATGTGCTGCCGACGTATGGCTACGCGCGTGCCTACAGCGGCCTGTCGATGACGGACTTCCAGAAGCGCATGACCGTGCAGGAACTCACCGCCGATGGCATTCGGGGGCTCGGTCCCGTCGCCGAAACACTGGCTTCGCTCGAAGGCCTGGATGCACACGCACGCGCGGTGACGATCCGCCTTGAGTCGCTTGGCGGCTCGGCGTGAGCTGGGTCATCGAGCGCGCGCGCCCGGAAATCCGCGCGCTTTCGCCCTACAGTCATGCGGCCTGGGAACCGTCGCTGACGCGACTGCACGCCAACGAACTGCCGTGGCGTGTGACGGGCGATGCTTCTGCGGCTGGACTCAACCGGTATCCCGAACCGCAGCCGCCGCCCCTGGTTCAGGGCCTGGCGCGGCTCTACGACGTGCAGCCGGAACAGCTGCTGGTGGGTCGCGGCAGCGATGAAGCCATCGACCTGCTGCTGCGCGTGTTCTGCCGCGCCGGGCACGACAATGTGATCATCTGTCCTCCGACTTTCGGAATGTATGCCGTTGCCGCGCGCATCCAGGGCGCAGAGGTGCGACCGGTCCCGCTGCGTGGCGGTGATTTCGCACTCGATGTCGAGGCGGTGCTGAAGACCGTCGACGACAACAGCAAGCTGGTGTTCGTGTGCTCACCGAACAACCCCACGGCCAATGCCGTGCCACCGGCAGTGCTCGCCGATCTGGCGCGGGCCCTGGCGCCACATGCGCTGCTGGTGGTGGATGAGGCCTATATCGATTTCGCCGCCGTGCCGAGCCTGTGCCCGCAGCTGGCTGCGTTGCCAAACCTCGCCATCCTGAAAACGCTGTCGAAAGCGCATGGACTGGCCGGTGCGCGCGTCGGCGCGCTCGTTGCCGCTCCCGCCATCATCGCGCTGGCACGCAAGGTGATCCCGCCCTACGCCATCACGGAATTGACTGTGGAAGCAGTTGCGCCACTGCTGCAACCCGCAGCCAT
>JBDSGY010000457.1:0-2937 GCA_039918755.1 Steroidobacteraceae bacterium | reverse complement strand
ACCGCGAAGTGGGTGTGGACACCGACTCGTGGCACGCCGCGCTCAAGAACACGCTGCGGCAGGCGCCCGATGTCATCCTGATCGGCGAAATCCGCGATCGGGAGACCATGGAGTACGGCATCCAGTTTGCCGAAACCGGACATCTGGTGCTCGCGACGCTGCACGCCAACAGCTCCAACCAGGCGTTGGACCGCATCATCAACTTCTTCCCGGAAGAACGCCGCGAACAGTTGCTGATGGATCTGTCGCTGAATATCCGGGGGCTGATTTCGCAGCGGCTGGTGCCGCGCGAGGGTGGCACGGGCCGCATCGCCGCCACCGAGATCATGCTCAATTCGCCGCTGATCCAGGACCTGATCTTCAAGGGCGAGGTAGCCAAGATCAAGGAAGTGATGTCCCGGTCCACGCGTCTGGGCATGAGGACCTTCGACCAGTGCCTGTTCGATCTGTACGAGGGCAGCTTCATTTCGTATGACGATGCCATCCGCAACGCGGATTCCAAGAACGAACTGCGCCTGCGCGTGAAGCTTGAAAGCAAGCGCGACAGCCGTCCGGCCGATGACGCCGGCAATCTGTCGCTGATGGATGAGAACGAAGAAGGCAGGTCGATGTGAGTGATCTGGGCGCAATCGACGAGGACGACTTCAAGGTCACCGCCACGACCACGGGGCTCAAGACCAGGCCATTGTTCAAGCTGATGGTCGAACGCAAGGCGTCCGACCTGTTCTTCACTTCCAACGCCCCCATCAAGATCAAGATCGAGGGCCAGATCCATTCGATCAACAAGCAGGTGCTCACGCCCGATGCGGTGCGCGCCGCGGCCTTCGGACTGATGTCGCCCGAACAAATCGAATATTTCCAGCGCGAGCTGGAGATCGACTTCGCCATTTCCGAACCTGGCCTTGGCCGGTTCCGCGTGGCCATCTTCTACCAGCGCGGCTTTCCCGCGATGGTCATGCGTTACATCACCGCCGACATGCCGCGGCTGGACAGCCTGGGCATGCCAGAGCTGGTGACCGAGCTGGCCAAGCTGAAGCGTGGCCTGATCCTGATGGTGGGCGCCACCGGCTCGGGCAAGTCGACCACGCTTGCCGCCATGCTCAACTACCGCAACGAGCATTTCGCCGACCATATCGTCACGATCGAAGATCCGATCGAGTTCCTGCATTCCAACAAGCGTTCCATCGTCAACCAGCGTGAGGTCGGGCTCGACACCAAGAGCTACGCGCGGGCATTGCGCGGCGTGATGCGGGCGGCGCCGGATGTCATTCTCATCGGCGAAGTGCGGGATCGTGAAAGCATGGAAGCCGCCATCGCGCTGGCCGGCACCGGGCATCTGGTGCTCGCCACGCTGCATGCCAACAACTGCGCCGAGACGCTCGACCGCACCATCAACATGTTCGACCACAACCAGCACCCGCAGGTGCTGCTCGACCTGTCCCAGTACCTGCGCGCCATCCTGGCGCAGCGGCTGGTGCCGGGCGTCGACGGCAAGCGTGTCGCCGCGGTCGAGATCATGCTGAACACGCCGCATATCTCCGAGCTGGTGCGCAAGGGCGATGTCAGCAGCATCAAGGAAGCCATTCGCAGCAGCGCTGAAAAGGGCATCCAGAGCTTCGACCAGTCGCTGGTCACGCTGTACAAGGCGGGCCGCATCTCGATGGAAGATGCGCTGACCAATGCGGACTCGCGCTCGAACCTGGAAGCAAAGATCAACTTCGGCTGAAGTCCCTGCGCACGCGCTGGATTGCCATCCAGCTTCCCGTGATGCACACGCCGGTCGCGCGGCCGCGAGGCCTGCTAGTCGGCCGCCGGGGCCGTCCAGCCGCCGCCCAGCGCCACATACAGGTCCAGCGCGGAGTTCAGGCGCGACAGCCGGATCTGCGAGAGCTGGTCCTGCGCGGAGAACAGCGACCGCTGGGCGTCCAGGTTGTCCTGCAGCGCGCCCGCGCCTTCACGGTATTCCGTCTCGGCCAGGCTCAGTGCGCGCTGTGCCTGGTCCACGACTGCGCGCTGGCTTTCCTCGCGGCGCAGGTCGGTCTGCACATTGGCCAGGCTGTCATCCACTTCCTTGAGCGCGGCGCGGATCGAGGTGGCGTAATTGGTGAGCGTGATGAACTCGTTCGACCGGGCGTTCGCCACCTGCACCTGGCGGGCGCGGAAGCCGAAGATGCTCTCCGCGATCGACAGCACGCCGGACAGCGAAAAGGTGCGCGCGGCGTTGGCCAGGCTGAACAGCGCCGGGCTGCTGTAGCCTTCGCCGGCAGTCAGCGAAATTGCGCCCGGCAGCAGATTGGCGCGGGCCACCGCGATATTGGCATGCGCGGCAGCCAGATCAGTCTCGGCGGCAGCCAGATCCGGACGGCGCAGCAGCAGCTCCGCCGGCACCCATGGTGCGACGGCTGGCACGCTGATCTGCATGAACGGTTCGGCGTTGACGCTGAACCCCTGCGGCACGCGGCCGAGCAGCAGGCCGAGCGCTGTTTCGATCTGGCGCTGCTGGGCCTCGAGCGGAATCAGGTTGGCGCGCTGCTGCAGCACGGCGGTGGTCTGCTGCGAGAGGTCGAGCGCCCGCACGACGCCGTTGCGATAGCGGGCATCGACGATGCGCAGCAGCCTCTCGGCAATCGCAAGGTTCTCGCGTGCGATGTCGACGCGGGCACGCACCGACAGCAGCTGGAAATACTGGGCCGCCACATTCGCAGTGAGTGTGAGCCGCGCCGCGTCGAGATCGTAGCGTGTGCCCGCGAGCGTGGCCTTCGTGGCCCGGTAGCTGGCGGCAGCGCCGCCCCAGATATCCACGTCATAGCGCAGCTGGCCGCTCACCGAGGTGGATTCACGTGTCGCAGTGGCCACGCCGGTGCCGCCGCTGCGGGTCTTTGCAGTGCTGCCGTTGACGGAGAGATCCGGCAGCAGCGAATCACGCGACACGCTGAG
>JBDSGY010000456.1:0-2764 GCA_039918755.1 Steroidobacteraceae bacterium | reverse complement strand
GGCGACGCACCGGGTCTGCAGTGTGCGTTGCGCGGGCTGCTGGCGGATCCGCAGCAACTGCATCGTGTCGCAGCGCTGGCACAGTCCGGGATTCCTGAAATGCACGGATGGGCGGGTGCCGCCGCCTCGTTTGCCGAAGCGCTGCTCGCATGAGCCTCAAAGGTTTCTCTGCCGCCTGGCTTGCGTTGCGCGAGCCTGCGGACCAGCGCGCGCGCGATCCCGGGTTGCTGGCGTCGTTGACGGAGGCAGTGCGCGGCAGGCCGACGCTGCAGGTCGTGGACCTGGGCTCGGGCAGCGGGTCGAATCTGCGGGCGTTGGCGCCGTGGTTGCCACACCGGCAGGAATGGTGGCTGCTCGATCACGATGCGCAGTTGCTGGCTGCCGTCCGGGAGCGCATGCAGCAATGGGCCGTGCAGTCAGGCTGGACCAGTGAAGACGAACCACGACCCTGCCTGCTTGGTGCAGGTCGAGAGGTCGGCCTGCGAATTCATCAGGCCGATCTCGCTCGCGGTCTCGCTGGTGCCGCCGTGCCAGCGCTGCGACTCGACTCCGACACGCTGGTCACCGGCGCGGCGCTGCTGGACCTGGTCTCGCAGGACTGGCTGGCGCAATTGGTTACAGACTGCTGCACAGCCCGGGCCATGGTCTATTTCTCACTGAGCTATGACGGCCGTTTGCGGTGCGACCCGCAGTTGCCGGACGACCCGCTATTGCAAAGACTGGTGAACCAGCACCAGTTGCGCGACAAGGGCTTCGGCGCCGCACTCGGGCCGCAAGCAGTGAACGTGCTGAGGCAACTGCTTGCGGCGCAGGGCTATCAGTGCCGTATCGCGCGCAGCGACTGGATGATCGGTCCGGATGAAGCGCAGCTGCAGCGCGAACTAGTCAATGGTTGGGCCGTGGCGGCGATCGAGATGGATGCCAATGCATCCGCCCGCATCCATCCCTGGCAGGCAGCACGTTGCGCGCTCATTGCGGCAGGCCACTCGCGTCTGTGCGTTGGCCACCTGGATATCCTCGCGCTGCCCGGCGCGGACTAGTCCACGCCAACCTGCGACAGATCGCAGTCGAACAGCATGTCTTCCTCCAGTACATAGCGACGCATCACCGGCCGCAGGCAGTCCGCGAGCCGCGGCCGCGGCGGCAGACGAATACCGGGACGACCGTTGCCGATCAGCAGCGGCGCCACCAGCAGATGCAGCCGGTCCAGCAGTCCGGCTGCCAGGAATGCAGAAACCGTGACGCCGCCGCCCTCCACCAGCACACTGTGGCAACCGCGCTGCCGCAGCAGCCCCAGCAATTCGGAAAGGTCGATGCCCATGCCCCTCTGTTGCATCGTCTCCACGTGCGCACCCAGCTGCACCGGGCCGTGCGCGGACAGCGCCGGAGCGGCGCAAATACGCAAGCTCGGTGTCGACGGATCGAAAACCCGCCGGGATGCCGGCACGTTCCCGCGCGGATCAAGCACCACCCGCAGCGGATGACTTCCCTCGACCAGTCGCGTGGTCAGCAGCGGGTCGTCGGCGGCCACCGTGCCCGCCCCCACAACGACCGCATCGCAAAGCGCGCGCAGACGATGCAGATGCAGCAGCGCGGCCTGGCCGCTGACAAAATGCGAATCGCCGTCTGCAGTGGCGATGAACCCATCCAGACTCTGCGCCAGTTGCGCCACCACGACCGGATGCGCGGCGTCGGCTGCGCACAACGGCAGGTAAACTTCGAAAAAAGGTCGATCTTCGGCGCTGACGTCGGCAGCCACCCAGCCGCGTTCCGGTTGCCATTCCAAGGCGGCTCGCTGCCCATCACTCGCGGCCACAAGGCGGCCGTCCTCCGACAGGCGAAACCTTGCCGTGCGCGAGCGATCGAGGCCAGTGCGGGCCAGCGCCGCGGCGGCCTGCACCGTCGGCCAGGCAGCGGCGGCGTTGTCGGAAATCGCATCTACCACGGGCGCTTGAGTTCCAGTAAGACCCCGCTGACAGGAGCAGCCGGGATAACAGGTTATCTTAGCGCCAGACAGCTACGGGAATCCCATGCCGAACACCTCCCGCCCCAGCATCCAGTTGCACACCTTGAATGGTCATCCGGCCGCACTCTCGATAGAGCGCGCCATCGCCGAATTAAGGCGTGGCCGCGCGATCTATTGTCATGGCGACGCAGCCGAGCAGGGGATGCTGGCGGTGTCAGTGGAAACCGTTCTGCCTGAGTTGCTCGATCGTCTGGCCCTGCTGGCACGCGAACAACACAGCGATCTGTGGCTGGCACTCACCAGGCAGCGCGCCCTCACGCTGGGCCTGCAGATGGACCCGGAAGCGGCAGGAGTGCTGCTGCGTGTGCAAGGCGCCGACCCGCAGCGCATCGCGGCGCTGGCCGGTTGCGACGGCCTGCCGCTGCGTCATGTGCCACTGCCGGAAACAGCAGCCTGCGATGCGACAGGCGCCGCGATGCTCGAGCTTGCACGCCAGGCACGCCTGCTGCCGGCGTTGCTGTTGCTGCGCTGCGCGGCGCCTGCGCCCGGCAGCGAGATTCTGCAGGTGCATCCGGTTCAGCTCAGCGAAGTCGGACCAGGCGAAGCGCTTGATGCGCTGTGCGTCGAGATCATCAGCCAGGCCAGCGTGCCGCTGGCCGGCCATGAGAACTGCCGCGTGGTGCTGTTCCGTGATGCCCGCGACGCGTCGGAGCACATCGCGGTGCTCATCGGGGATGCCGACGCCAAGCGTGACGCCGGCCACGCCGTCCCGGTACGCATGCACTCGGCCTGCCTGAC
>JBDSGY010000455.1:0-2535 GCA_039918755.1 Steroidobacteraceae bacterium | reverse complement strand
ATCGTGGCCTCGTCGGGGTCGGGGTTGGCGGCCAGCAGTTCAGCCGCCTTCACGACCATGCCGTTCATGCAGTAGCCGCATTGCGGGGCCTGTTCGTCCACCAGGGCCTGTTGCACCGGATGCATGTCGGGCGCGCGGCGCAGCCCTTTCCTGGCGGCATACCAGGCTGGAATGCCCTCGAGCGTCGTGATGGACTGACCCGCCACTGCGCTGACCGGCATAACGCAGGCCCGCACTTCGCGGTCACCGAGCAGCACCGAGCAGGAGCCACACTGTGCAAGGCCACAGCCGAAGCGCGGTCCCTTGAGGTTGAGCTCGTTCTGCAGAACGTAAAGCAGGGGGGTGTCCGCGGCGGCATCCACCTGGTGCATCTTGCCGTTGACCTTCAGTGACCATCGATCTGCCATATGAATCGAGTGTAGCGCGGGGCAGAGCTTTGCGGACGCTTGCCGCGCCATAGGCTTGGCGCGTACGCTTCCGGCGGTATCTTGAGGGGGCCGTCATGATCGAACCTGTCACCGACGCCGAGTCGGAAGCCCGGCGTCTATCGCGCCGTGAATTCATCAAACGCGTCATTGCGTCCGGTGCAGTGGCCTCATCGGCAAGCTTTGTGATGGGAGGCGTCGCAGGCTGCACCACTGGCAGGCGCGTCGTGGCGGGCTCGGTGGAGCGCCTGGTCTCGATCAATGTGAATGGCCAGCTGCGGCGCGTGGACGTGCTGCCACAGGAAACGCTCGCCATGACGCTGCGCTACAAGCTGGGGCTTACCGGCACCAAGCTCAGTTGCGATCGCGCCGAGTGCGGCGCCTGCACGGTCATGATCGACGGCACGACTTACTATTCCTGTTCGACGCTTACCCACAGCGTGCGCAACCGCAAGCTGGTCACGGTGGAAGGCCTGCGCGGCGCAAACGGCGAACTGCATCCGGTGCAGCAGGCGTTCGTGGATGAGCTGGGTCCGCAGTGCGGATTCTGCACGCCAGGCCAGGTGGTGGCGGCGGTCGCGCTGCTTCAAAAAAACCCGAAACCATCGCGCGAAGAAGCGAGGCGCGCCATGTCCGGCAATCTCTGCCGCTGCGGCGCCTACGACAATTACCTGAACGCAATCATGCGCGCGGCCGGCAATCTCGAGGAGATTTACCATGGCGCATAAGCTCCTGGGCCAGGACTTCACGCCCCATGATGTGGTGGCCAAGATCACCGGCGAGGCCAAGTACGCTGAAGATTTCCGTGTCGAGGGAATGGTCTTCGCGCGGCTGCTGTCCAGTCCCTATCCGCATGCCCGCGTGAAGAGGATTGACACCTCGCAGGCGGAAAAAGTAGCGGGTTACGTCGGAATCCTCACGGCCGATGAAGTGAAGAACCCGCCGGCACCGGAAATCCCGCTGCTGACCAACGAGCCGGGCTATGTCGGGGCCCCGATCCTGCTGATTGCCGCGGAATCGGAGACCGCAGCCCAGGATGCGCTGGAACTGCTGAAGGTCGAATACGAAGAGCTGCCTTTCAGCGTCGACCCGCTTGCCAGCCTGCATCCCGACAAACCCAATGCCCGGTCAGACGGCAACATCGGCGCCAACGGGGTCGATTTCCAGACCCTCAAGTGGAAGCGCGAGGATTTCGACAATGCCGGCACGCGGATGCCGATGGGGCAGGCCGCGCCAAAGCAGGACTGGACCTTCGGCGATGTGGATGCGGCCTTCGCCAAGGCGAAGCTGGTGCTCGACGAAACCTTCGTCCACGGCAGCAATTCGCATCACAGCATGGAGCCTCGCACGGCGATGGCTTACTGGCAGAACGGCAAATGCATCCTGCATGTGTCCTCGCAGAGCCAGTCGTTCATCACGCCGGCGCTGGCCGGGATGATCGGCATTCCGCCCACGGATCTGGTGGTGATTGCCGAATATTGCGGCGGTGGCTTCGGTTCGAAGGGCGGTGCCTATCCGCTGCAGGCGTTGCCGGCGCTGTTCTCGAAGAAGCTCAATCGCCCGGTGATGATGCGCGTCAGCCGTTCGGAAGAGTACTACCACGGCAGTGCGCGGCTGGGATTCCAGGGCCAGCTGAAGCTGGGCTTTGCGGAAGACGGCAAGTTGCTGGCCGCAGACCTCTACATCGTCCAGGAAAATGGCGCCTGCAACAGCTTCTGGGATTTCCGCAATGCGCCGGATGCGCTGACGGTGCTGTACCAGCCCGATGCCATGCGCTGGCGCGGCGTTCCGGTCTATGCGAATTCGCCGATCCGCAGTGCGCAGCGCGGCCCGGGTTACAACCAGATGGTGCACATCATGGAGCCGCTGCTCGACAAGGCGGCGCGCGCACTGAAGATCGACCGGCTGGCCATTCGTCTGCGCAATGTGCCGGGCATGCACGCACCCGTGGGCCCGCAGCGCACTCCGGTGAGCAGCTGCTATCAGAAAGAGGCACTGGAGAAAGGTGCCGCCATTTTCGACTGGCCGGAGCGGGTCAAGCTGAACGGCCAGCGCAAGGGCAGCAAGGTCACCGCCGTTGCCATCGGGCAGGCTTTTCATCCGGCCGGCT
>JBDSGY010000454.1:0-3107 GCA_039918755.1 Steroidobacteraceae bacterium | reverse complement strand
GCAAAGATTACCGGCTGCCTTTCGGATTTCGAACTTCCACCCAAATCGTAGTAGCGACCCAACGCATCTGATTTCGTCGCTTCCACGCCACCAATCGCGCCATGCCCTCAACTCAAGGTTTTCCGCTCTTCTATTGGGAGTGGCGGAACGTGCTGTCACATCGTCGACAATCCACGCGCACCAAAGAAAAGGCCCTTCCATTGGAAGGGCCTTTTTTGTTCCATTCCTTTGTTAAGGATCAGAACTTGGCGGTAAAGCAGAGGTAATAACGACGACCGAGAATGTCGAAGTTATTGGCGCTGACACCACCACCTGCCAGCCCAAGGCCAACCGGGTTCGGATTGACGTTGGTGATCGGCGGAGCCTTGTCGAACAGATTGTCCACGCCCGCACGCAACCGCAGGCCGCTGGAAATCTCGATGCCTCCGTTCAGACTGAACAGGTTGTACACCGGCGCACCCGAGTTGGTCGTGCCGGACGCAATCGGCGGCAGATGCTGCCACTGCAGGCCGACGCTGATCGCATCGAGTGGCGCCAGCAAGGTGCCGGCATATTCCCGGAATGGAGTCCGCGAAGCTTCGGGCACACCCGAATAGAACGGCGACGACTTCAGCGACAGCAGGCGGTTGTACACCGTGTTGACGCTGAGGCTGCCCGGCACACAGCATTAACTTGCGCAAGTCCGGATTTTGGGCTTGGGGTGCTGGACGCATGGGTTGAGATTGGCTGGGGTGGGAGGATTCGAACCTCCGAATGGCGGGATCAAAACCCGCTGCCTTGCCACTTGGCGACACCCCAAAACCTGAGAAAAGCCTCGCTTTACGGCTGCAAACCTACGTGCGTAGTCCCCGCACGATAAACACCTGCCACTTGTCAGGCAGGCCTGCGGCAATCTGCAGCGCCTCCCACTGCGATCCCGTCGCACAGAATACACAGGCACCAGTGCCTGTCAGGCGCCCTCCGGATGGAGCAAGTCGCGCCAGCACTTCGGCTACCTCCGGATAACGTTCACGCACCACTGCTTCGCAGTCATTGTGCCCGCCGTCCGCTGGCAGGGCCGGAATTCTGAGGGGCGGGGTATCACGGGTCAATTGCGGAGCGCTGAATATCTCGCGGGTCGAGACAGCCACGGGCGGCTGCACGATGAGGAACCAGCGCTCCGGCAAATCCACGGGCGTGAGCATTTCCCCGCGACCACTGGCGAAGGCATTGCGACCGTGGATGAACACGGGCACATCCGACCCCAGCGAGAGTCCAAGCAGCGCCAGACGGTCCAGCGGCCAGTACAGATCCCACTGCGCATTGAGGGCGAGCAGCACGCTCGCCGCATCGGAACTGCCACCGCCCATGCCGCCGCCGGCAGGAATGCGCTTGCGCACATGGATGTCCGCGCCAAGCGCCGTGCCGCTTTCACGCTTGAGCAGGCGCGCCGCGCGCACTGTGAGATCGTCTTCGTCAGCCAGCGCGGCCAGCATGGCATCGCTGGGTGCTGGATTGCGCAGGATCTGGCCGTCACTGCGCGTGCTGATATCGAGTTCATCGCAGAGGTCCACCAGCTGGAACACCGTCTGCAGGTCATGGAAGCCATCGGCGCGACGGCCGGTGACATGCAGGAACAGATTCAGCTTGGCCGGGGCGAGATAGCGCATGCGCCGCTCACTGCAGACGCCAGCGATCAACCACCAGACGCAGCCGCAGCCCCGCGCGCGTCGCAGTCAGTCGTGCCGGCATCTGCGCCGTGCCGGCACTCGTGTTCACCGGCATGTAGCGCTCGTAAAGGATCAGCCACTGCTGCTGCTCGAGCTTTTGCAGCAAGCCCGCTGCATCGCGTGTCTCGATTGCTGCCGTATCGGCTGGCGCAGGCTCGCCCAGTATCCAGTAGCGCAGTGCTTCGAAAGGGGGCACGAATCCCAGCTCCCTGGTCAGTACACGCTGCGCTTCGTCGTCGACCAGCACATCGCCGTTGGCGGTGACCAGGCGCAGCGACTCAGCGCTGTACTCCAGCTGCAGGCTGCCCACACCCAGTGGGCCGGACAGCTTGACCCTGGAGACGTCGCGCTGCTGGCGCCACTCCACCGATGGCGTTGAGCCCTGCCCCGCTGCGGCAACCGCCACGCGCCCGGTCAGCGAGAAGGTGGTCAATTCCTGCAGCAGGCTGTGCTGCTGGGCCGCGTCCAGCGTGCGCTTTGATGCGGGCGGGGTGGTGACGCAGGCGGCGAGCACCAGCAGCGCCGCGCCCACCGGCCAGCGCACGCTCCGGTGCCTAGCGCGCGGGGACATCCTCGCCCGTCATCCGCGCCATCGTGGCCATCAGGTTCTTGTGCTGCGGATTGCTGTTGAGCGACTGCTGCCAGATGTAGCGGGCCTGACCTTCATCACCCGTGTGCCACAACACCTCGCCATAGTGCGCAGCGATATCCGCATCGCTGCTGTTCTGCCAGGCCCGCATCAGGATCGGCAGTGCCGCAGCAGCTTTGCCGCGCTTGTACAGCACCCAGCCCATGCTGTCCTGAATCGCGGGATTGTCGGGCGAGACATCGAGTGCAGCGCGCACCAGCTGCTCGGCTCGCGGCAGCCGCTGCTTGTGATCGGCCAGCGTGAAGCCCAGTGCGTTCTGCAGCTGCGGGTCGTCCGGGCGCAGCTTCAACGCGCGCTCGAATTGCGCCACGGCCGCCGCCGTGCGCCCACCCGTCTCGAGCACCGTGGCGCGCTGGTATTCCAGATCCGGGAATTCGGGATACTGATCACGCAGCGAATCGAGCCCCTTCAACGCAGCGTCGACGTCTCCGGACTGGGCCAGCAGTTGCGCGCGCGCGGCGCCGACCTCGATCGTGGAATCGGGGTTGCGGGCGGCGAAATCATCGAGCAGCGCCATGGCACTTTGCTGGTCGCCGCGCTTGAGCATGATGCGCGCTGCTGCGGAGCGTGCTGCCAGCGCCAGCGAACTGTCGGCGAGCAGCCGGTAACTCTGGATGGCGCGTTCATCATCGCCGCGGCGTTCCGACAGCTGCGCCATGAACAGGATGGCCATCGCCGTGCTGCCCTTTTCTCCCATGAGCGGCAGCAGGCGCTTCTCGGCTCCATCCAGATCGCCTTCGTTGATCGAG
>JBDSGY010000453.1:0-4647 GCA_039918755.1 Steroidobacteraceae bacterium | reverse complement strand
CACCACGTAGGCGCGGATTGCCTCGGCCTCTTCCACCGTCACCACCTTGCGGAACGACACCATGCCATTGGACTGGAAGGCACCGTCGATCACGATGGCCTTGAACAGCGCGGGATTGCTCAGGGCCTGCGCATAACGCAGATCCGGGAACAGGTTGCCCACGCGGCCATCGTTGCCATGACAGCTGCCGCAGTTCTCGTTGTACTTGGCCTGGCCGCGCGCCCGCAGCGCATCGTCGCCGAAGTTGGGCGGCGGATTCAGCGGTGCGCGTGTGTAGGCGGGCGGCGTCGGCAACGTCGCCTTGCCATCCAGCTTGTACACCAGCAGACGTGCATTGTTCGGCGCCCAGTAGTCGCCTCCCGCTGCGCCGCCGCCCGCGAGCACTGCCACGAACTGCTCGCCATTCATCGAATACGTCGCGGCGCCACCTGCAATGTTCGCGCCGGACTTCGCACTCCACACGCGCTCGCCCGTGTCAGCGCGGTAGGCGGCGAGCAAGGGCGTTGCCGGTTCGCCCGGTGCCGTGATCGTCGATCCCTGGAATACCAGATTGCCCGCGGTGGTCATCACGGACGCGCGCGCGCTGCCCAGTGACTGCTTCCAGACTTCCTTGCGCTGCACCGGATCCCAGGCCAACAGGTAGCGACCGCCACCGGTCAGCACTGGCGCCGGATCCTTCGGAGTCTTGGCCACGTTGATGGACAGCAGCTGGTTGCCCATCTTGGCGCCGGCCTCCGCCACGAGCGGGAAGCTGCCGTAATCCGTGGGGATATACATCAGGCCCGTGCCGGGATTGAAGGCCATCGGCTGCCAGCTGTGCGCGCCGCCGGCAGACGGCACCACGTTGAAACCGCGATCCCCCAACTTTCCGTAGTTCGCTGCCGGATTGAGGATCGGCCGGAAGTTCGCATCGAATCCCGTCATCCAGTTGGCCGTCGGCACGAAGAGGTCGGCCGACTGCACCTTGCCGGTGGCGACTTCGATGACATAGAAGCCGCCGTTCTTCGACGCCTGCATCACCACATGCTTCTTCACTCCATTGAGGACGAGGTCGGCGGTGACGAGCGACTGCGAACTGTCGTAGTCGAAGCTGTCCATCGGCGTCGCCTGGTAATGCCACCGGTATTTGCCGGTCTTTGCATCGACCGCGACGATGGAGCAGGTGAACAGGTTGTCGCCGCCGCCCGGTGAACGCACCTCGGCAGGCCAGGGCGCGCCATTGCCCGTGCCGAAGATGACGACATCGGTCTGCGGATCGTAAGTGATGCCTTCCCAGGGAGTGCCGCCACCGCCTGCCTTCCACCACTCGCCGTTCCAGGTCTTCGCAGCCATCTCAAGCTCGGGCTGCTCGAAACCTTTTGAGGGGTCACCCGGCACTGCCCACCAGCGCCACAGTTCGTTGCCGTTCTCGGCGTCGTACGCCGCGAGATAGCCACGCTGATGGAACTCCGAGCCGCCCTGCCCGATGAAGATGCGCCCGTCGGCAACGCGCGGCGCGCCGCTGATCGCCAGCGCCTTCGAAGGATCGGTGATCTGCTTTTCCCAGACCTTCCTGCCGCTCACCGCATGGATGGCGACCAGGCGCCCGTCGAGCGTGGCGACAATGACCTTGTCCTTCCAGACCGCGACGCCACGATTCTCGATGCCGCAGCACGCCTTGACGGCGAATTCACCCGGCACCTGCGGATCGTATTTCCACAGCTGCTTGCCGGTTTTAGCGTCGAAGGCGTAGACCTTGCTCCACGGCGCGGTCACATAGATGCGGCCGTCCACGAACAGGGGCGTGCCTTCATAGCTGCCGCCACGTTCATACAGATCGCCATACCAGGCCAGGCCCAGTTCGCCGACGTTCCCGGCATTGATCTGCCTGAGCGGGCTGAAGCGCTGCTCGGAATAGTCCCGCCCGTAGGACAGCCACTGGTCGGGTTCGGCTGCGTACGCGGCGCGCAGGCGCTTTGCATCAACACCCGCTGCGCTGGCCAGAATCGGTGCTGCGCAGAGAAGAACCGTGATCAAACGGCGCATGAGATCCCCCTGGATGAAGCACCGCCGCAACGTTTGCGCGTTGCGGCGGTTGAACTTACTGGTGCAGACCTGTCTGTTCGGTGGCTGCGGAAGCGCCAGCGGCCGGCGCTGCAGGCGGGCGTGGGCCGCCTGGCCCACCACCACCACCGGGCCCGCGACCACCGGCCGGGGGCGGGTTGGCTTTCAGATTGTTGGCAACGCGCGTGAGATGGGCGCGGATCGCTTCGGCATCCTCCGCCGTGAGCACCTTCTTGAACGACAGCATGCCATTCTCGGTGAGTGCGCCATCGATGACCACGGCCTTGAAGGCGGCATCACTGCCGAGGTACACCGAGTAGCGCAGATCCGGGAAACCACCCATGCCGCGGCCGCTCTCGTGGCAGATCACGCAGTTCTGGGAATAGTTCTGTTCGCCCTTCGCCAGTTGCGCTTCGGTACCGAAGTTCGCGGGCGGATTGAGCACCTGCGGTGCCGCGGGTGCGGCGGCCGGCAACGTTGCCTTGCCACCCAGCGAATAGACCACCAGGCGGTTGGCAGCGGCAGCGCCCTGCCCACCGGCCACGGCCGCCACGTACTGCGCGCCACCGATCGAATAGGTGATCGATCCGGCGGTGATGTTGGCGCCGGCATCGGCTGTCCACAATTTCTCGCCCGTATCCGCACGGAAGGCCGTGAGATTGCGGGGCGCCGTGCCCTGGAACACCAGGTTGCCGGCAGTGGTCATCGTCCCGCCCATGCTGCCCTGGGGCGAACGCCAGACTTCCTTCTGCGTCGCCGGATCCCAGCCAACGAGCCAGGACCCGGGATTGGTCAGAACGGGTGCGGCGATCTCCGGACGCTTGCCGATGTTGATCGACAACAGCTGGTTGCCCATCTTCGCGCCGGCTTCGGCCACCATGCCGTAGCTCGCATTGCGGATGCCCACATACAACAGGCCGGTATTAGGGTTGAACGACTGCGGGGCCCAGACATGGGTCTGGAACGGCACCACGAAGAAGCCCTTGCCCGTCTTGCCGAAGTTGGCTTCGGGATTCAGGATCGGCGCCCAGTTGTTGGCCTTGTCGAAACCGGTGAGCCAGTTGGCGAACGGCACGACCAGCTTCGCGCTGATCACCTTGCCGGTGGCCGCTTCGATCACATAGAACACGCCGTTCTTGGGAATCTGCATCACCACGTGCTTCTTCTGGCCATCGATGGTCAGATCGGCGGTGGTGAGCGGCGAGGTGTTGTCGAAGTCGAAGCTGTCCATGGGCACGGTCTGGTAGTGCCACTTGTACTTGCCGGTCTTCGCATCCAGCGCCACGATTGACGCCGTGAAGAGATTGTCGCCGCCGCCGGGTGAGCGCACCTCGGCCGGCCAGGGTGCCCCGTTGCCGGTGCCGAAGATGATGGAGTCGGTCTGCTTGTCGTAGACCATGCCATCCCAGGGCGTGGCGCCGCCGCCGGTCTTCCACCAGTCACCCTTCCAGGTCTTGGCAGCCATCGCCATCACGGGATCGGAAGCCACGCCATCCGGACCCTTTGCAGGGTCGCCCGGCACGAGGAAGAACTTCCACAGGCGCTTGCCGGTGTCGGCGTCGAAGCCCGACATGAAGCCGCGCTGGTGGTATTCACCGCCGGCCTGGCCGATGAACACCACGCCATTGCCGATGCGCGGCGCACCGGTGATCGACATGGGGTCGCCCGGATTGATGGTCATGGTCTCCCAGACCTTGGTGCCCTTCTTGGCATCGACGGCGACCAGACGGCCGTCGAGCGTGCCCCAGATGATCTTGCCCTTGTAATAGGTGGCGCCGCGATTGGAGTTGTTGCAGCACAGGCTGGTGGCCGCGAGTTCGCGTGGCACCTTCGGGTCGTATTTCCAGATCTGTTTGCCCGTCTTCGCGTCGAAGGCGTAGCCCTTGCTCCACGGCGTGGTCACGTAGATCAGGCCGTCGACGACGATGGGGGTGGACTGCCACTGGCCGCGCTCGGCGAGATCGGCGTACCAGGCGAGCCCCAGGTCCTTCACGTTGTCGGCGTTGATCTGCGTCAGCGGACTGAATCGGGTTTCATTGCCGTCGCGACCATGCTCGGTCCACTGCGATGCGTCAGCCGCAACGCTGCCGCCACCCTTGCTTCCACCGGTGGCCACACAGGCCACCACGCCCAGCGCAAGTGCAACGCAGGCCGCAACAGATATCAGACGACGCATGAATCCCCCCGGATACAAATATGACTATCCGCAGCAGGATACCGGATTCAGGGCTTTAACTGACTGATCTCGATGGTAGTTCTGCCGCCGGCACCCGCTTTGACACGCGCCACACCGTAGGGATCTCCGCTACGCGAAATAGCACTGCCACCGTTGGCAATGCGGGCCTCGATTTCAATCTCTTCACCCGCAGTGAAGCCACTGCCGGCCAGCATGGCGTCGGTGCTCAGCAATTCCACGTCCTGGGGGAACCTGGCTTCCAGTCGCTTAGCTGCCAGCGGAGGCCCTCGCTGGCCAGGGATACGTGCCAGCACGAACAGCGGCGCGCCCGCATTGCCTTTGCCCGCCACACCGGCCGCCAACGTGATGCGCAGTGGCACGCTGACGGTGGCCGTCGCCGGGGCTGCTGCAGCAGCAGAGGGAGCGCT
>JBDSGY010000452.1:0-2518 GCA_039918755.1 Steroidobacteraceae bacterium | reverse complement strand
CCGCCTCCTTGCGATCGACCAGCGCGTGCATCTGGGAGCGGATGGCCGCTATATCTGCAGAGGAGATCCCTGGCGGCGTGGCTGCAACGGTGGCAGGTGCAGCTGGCGGCTGCTTTGAGCAGCCTGCAACGAACACGGCGCCGACGGCCAGCGGCAGAAAGATCCAGTGACGGTTGCGCATTGGAGACCCCTTCCGTTTTCTTGTCTGTGCCTATGTCTATCGAATGTGTCCGCGGTTGATTATGCTCCCAGTCCGGGAAGGCGCCATATTGGTGTCAAGAAAACTATAAGAGAGAAGAGGGGTGCCATGAACAATCTCAGAACACGGCGTGCGGTGCTCGCTGGTGCCGGCTATGCAGTGGCGGGCAGTTCGATGATGGCGCAGTGGCTGTCGGTGGCGAGTGCCGCCGAGGCGGGCGACGCAGCCATCTGCCTGACGATGATGTATATGCACAATCGCAAGCAGAAATTCGACGCCCAATATTTCAGGTCCAATCACTTGCCCCTGCTCAGACGCGTGTACGGCGACAGTGTCGAGTACATCGAATTGCGGGTGGCGGACAAGCCGGAAAAGGGTGCGCCGGACCAGCCTGTCCAGGCAGTGTTCAACATGTGGATCGCTGACGTGAAGGCCTTCGGCGCGAAGACCGCAGCGGCGGGCGCCGAAGTGCAGGCCGATCTGGCCAAGGCCACAGACATGAAACCGGTCCTCGAATATGACAAGACCGTCGCACTGATCGGAAGCGCGCGTTCCGAGGTCAGCACGAACACGGTCTGCATCTCGACCTACTACCAGGACAAGGAAGGCGCGACCTTCGACGCGAAATATTACCTGTCGAACGTGCTGCCAAAAATGCTCGACCTCTACGGCAAGAAAGCTGTGCAGCGCACGGAGTTTTGCCTTGGGTCCACGGCGCAGGGTGGCGGCCGGCCGGCGATGCTCGCGTCGACGCATCTGTACTTCAGGAACGTGCAGGACTACATGATGGCAGCACGGCGCGTCATGACTGAGATCGGGCCCGAAACCCCTAATTTCACGACTGCCCGTCCGCTCACGGCGAATCTGCGGGTCAACGCATCAGCCTGAGTCGGTGTATACAGAAGGTCGCAAAGCCGCCTGTTCAGCCTGCGGGCGAGAGAGCTCATGGGGAAACGGAATATCGCGCGCGGCGCCCCCTGATCCTGGGCCTCACGCTGCTGGGTTACGGCGCATGGATGCCGAGCCGGGCGCAGCAGGTGGTCGACCCGGGCTTCAAGAGCGTGGGCCGCGGCGCTCCACTGGCCGTCGCCCTGCCGCCGGTGCGTATGCCGCGCTTCGTGCCCGGGGTCGATCCGTCACCGGAGGAGGCGCGCCTCACCGAGCAGGACCTGGCGCGCTATCCGTTCGTCGGGCCCATGGGCAGCCCGCCGGGCTCGCCCCCACGACGCAACCTGATCCCCATCACGCTCGCCGGCGCCTGGGGCGGCGCAACGCCTGCGGGCGTGAAGGCCCTCCCCATCGACATTTTCACCTCGAAGGATTTCTACAAGGATCGTCCGCTGTGGAAGGACCCGCGTTACTTCCGTTGCAACAGTCCACAGGCGCTTGAAAACCAGCGCGGCGGAGTAGGAGTCGCGATGATCGGCAACGACCCGCCGCGCAGCGCCGCCTGGGGCCTGTGCGACAAGGGCTTGCCACGTGAGGCGCTGGTCACTCCCTATGCATTCAAGACAGCGCAGGCACATTACGATGCGCTGCTGGCCGAGACCACCAGGCGCGGCGGTCCAACGAAGCACACCTATGCCACCGTGCCGGGAGAGCTGAGCGGCCGCTACGCACCGGGCGGCTTCCTCGACAACTGGTACGCGATGATGCTGGCCGTGCAGACTCCCACCGTGCTGTCAGTGCTGACGCCGGAATACCAGAAGCGCATGGTGCAGGACCTCTACCATCAGGCTACCACCAACACGCCGCACTGGCCGTCACAGTATTGCTGGCCGGAGGGTTTCATCCGCCGCTGGTACTCGGCCGCCATCCAGTTTCCGATCTCCTACATCGTCACACCAACCCTGGTGCAGATGATGGCGGGCGTAGCTGACAATTTCACGACGAATATCCACGTGGGTCGACAGTTCCGCATGGACGGCGCGGTGCCGCGGCTGGGCGCGGACGTGCCGCGCTGGTTTGGCGAGACCATTGGATTCTGGGACAAGGACGTGCTGGTCACCTGGACTTCCAACATCCAGGGCTGGGCTGCGCATGGCGCATTCGAATTCTCGAGCAAGATGCAGTCGATCGAGATCTACACGCCGGTGCGCGATGCGGCGGGCAAGGTCACCGCGCTGAATCATGAAGCCATCCTGTATGACCCCGAGGCGTTCGTCGATCCGATCCGCATCGTGCGCAACTACGCGCGGCTCGGTGGCTTCGAGGAAGGCGATCCATACGTTTACATCCGCTGCAACCCCACCATCATGCCGGTCAAAGGTCACGCTACACCGGTGTCGCCGGGCCAGACGATCGAGTACGAAGTTCCCG
>JBDSGY010000451.1:0-4253 GCA_039918755.1 Steroidobacteraceae bacterium | reverse complement strand
GACGCACAGCAGGCGCGGCACATGTCCGGGACGCAGCAGCCGTTGCACGTCGCGTGCTGCCTGTGGCTGCGCATCGGTGCCAGGCTCGACGACGCGAATGGCAGCGTCCGCAAGCCCCCAGGCACGCAGCGTTTCTGCCGTCGCCGCGCTGGTCACGATGATCCGCGCTACGCAGCGCAGCGCCTGCTGCTCCGACTGCCGCAGATGTGTAGCCTGTGATGCACTCAGGCCACTCTCCAGCGCCAGCGGGTGATGGACCAGTCCGACGATCTGCATTCGCGCCGCGGCAGCGCATGCTTGTGCGGGCATTGCGCCGAGCGCCAGTCCATCGATGAGCACGCGTGAGTCGTCCGGAAAAGTGGCGAGCAACTTGGCAACCTGGTCGAGCGCGGCAGCGGAGGGGAAAGGGAAGCCGGCGTCGAGTTCGTGCAGTCGCACGAGCCAGCGACGCGCGCGCAGGCCGGCCAGCATGCGTCGGTCGTACTCGTAACCGCCGGTCAGTGTATTGATGTCACCCGGCACGAGCATTTCAAGCGCGTGCACGGTCCGCGGCTCGATCAGGACGCCAAGGGCTGCAGCGCAGCCTCGTAGGCGGCCCACGCGATATGCGATTCGTGCAAGGTGACGCGCAGGCTCTGCACCCCCGCCGCAGCTGCGCCAAGTTCACCTGCAAGCAGCCGCGCAGCCATGCGCTCGTGCACCACCGCAGCGAGGAATTCGGTGGAGGTGTTGCGCCCGACGAACTCCGGCACCTCGTCGAGATTGCGGTAGTTCAGCGCTGCCAGCACGTTGCGCAGCGCCTCCGCGGCGCGGCCGATGTCCAGCACCAGTCCGTCGGCATCCAGCGCGGGCCGACGGAATTCGACGTCGACCACATAGGTAGCGCCGTGCAGTCGCTGTGCCGGCCCGAATACCTCGCCTGCGAAACTATGCGCAATCATCAGATGGTCGCGAACGCATACGGAATACATCAGTCGTACCTCACTCGATGCAATATCGCCTGTCCGTGGGCCAATCCCGCCATCGTCGCCGGCAGATCGCGGAAATGGCTTTCGCCGTCGATGAGCACCTGCGGCGCCGCATCCACCAGCAATGACAACGCCAGCTCCAGCCGCGCACGCGTGGTCCAGCGCGCGCGACGCGCGGCCGCGACCACGCCAACCTGCGAGGCGCGAATGGTCAGCCTGCGCGAGTGGAAGTCTTCGCCCAAGGGCAGCAAGACCTCGCGATCACCGTACCAGCTCAGTTCCACGATCGTCGCCTCGAACCCGGCGAGTCGCAATGCCAGCGCGAGACCCGCGGGACTGCCGCTGGCATGCAGCACCACGTCCGCATCGCCGTCCGCCCGCGCCGGCGCGGCAAATTCCACGCCCAATGCGCGGGCGACCGTGGCACGCGCCGGGTTGACGTCAATGAGCTGCACGCGACATCCGGGGATTCGCCCGGCGAGCCAGGCCGCAAGACATCCGACGCTGCCTGCACCGATGACCGCGACACGATCGCCTGGCCTGATCGCCGCATCCCAAAGTCCGTTGATGGCGGTTTCCAGGTTCGCGGCCAGCACGGCCCGCTCGGGCGGCAGGGCATCTGGCAATACGAGCACGGCGTCTGCTGGCACGACATAGCGATCCTGATGGGGATACAGGCAGAACACATTGCGGCCACGCAGTTCGGGCGGCCCATCCAGCACCGTGCCCACACTGGCATACCCGTATTTTACCGGCGCGGGGAATTCGCCCTGCTGGAACGGCGCGCGCATGCGTGCGTACTGCGACGCCGGGACGCCACCGCGGAACACCAGCGATTCGGTACCGCGGCTCACGCCACTGAACAGCGCCTGTACAATGACTTCGCCCGCCGCCGGCGGGTGCAATGCCTCGCGCCGCAGCTCACCCTGGCCGGGCGCGGTGATCCAGAATGCGAGTGCGTGATCCAATGCTGGTCCGTCTTTGATGAGCGGGATTGACCGCCGCCGCATGACGCGCGCGTGGCTGCGCAGCATCTTACCGGCTGCCGCACCAGCCGTCGTGGTAGCGCTGCTTGTGTCCGCGATGCCGGCCATCAGCGGCCTGTACCTGCCCCGCACTCTGCTGCTGCTCGTCCTCGGGGCCGTCGTGCCGTTGCTGCTGTGGCTGCACGATGCCACCAGTCATCCCTTCGACAGCCTGGGTCCGGGAAACCAGGTGACCCAGCTGCGCGGTGGACTCGTCCTGCTCCTGCCCGCTTTGCTGGCCGAAGTACCCACTGCACAGCTTGCGCTGATCGCCGCCCTGGTCGCCGCCGTCGCCGCGAGCCTGGATGGGCTCGATGGCGCGCTGGCGCGTCGTACGGGCATGAGCAGCCGCTTCGGTGCGCGCGTGGACATGGAGACCGATGCGCTGCTCGTCCTGCTGCTGTGTCTGCTCGCCTGGCATTTCGATCAAGCGGGCGCCTGGGTGCTGGTGGCGGGATTGCTGCGTTACGCCTTTGTGGCTGCCTCGCTCACACATTCATGGCTGCGACGGCCCTTGCACGCGAGCTTGCGGCGCAAGAGCGTGGCAGCGCTGCAGATGGTGCTCTTGATTGCGGTGATTTTCCCGCCGTTGCCTGCGGCGAGCGCCAGCGCGCTCGCGGCAATGGCGGTGGCATCGCTGCTGCTGTCGTTTGGCATTGATGCGTGGTGGCTCTGGCGGCGCCGAAGCGCGCCTCTCTCGGCAGCCGATGGCAGTGCCGACAGTGTGCGTGAGGCGTTGGCGCTGCTGCTCGCGCTGGTCGTGCTCACCGGCGCGCTGACTTTCCACAATGTCTGGCCCACGCCCTATGTGCACTGGCCCGGCGAGCTGTCCGTGGAGATCGCGGCGCTGCTGTTGTCGCTCTCGCTGTGGTGCGCGATAGGCCGGAAGCTTCCCGCCGGGCTGCCAACGGCGCTCGCAATCCTGCTGGTCGCAGGGGCAGTGGGACGCTATGGCGAGGTTACTGCACCGGCGCTCTTCGGCCGCGAAGTGAATCTCTACTGGGATCTGCGCAACGCCGGCTCCGTGGCCATGATGATCGGCCAGGTTGCGCCCGCGTGGCAGATCGGCGCGGGCGCGCTGATCGTGCTGTCCTTGATCGCAGGCGCATTCGCATTGTCGCGCTGGTCCTGGCGCCAGGTGGCATTGTCGCTGCAGGCTGACCGCGCGTTGTGCGCGAAGATGATTGTCGTCTGCACCGCACTGCTGTCCTGCTTTGCCTCGCAGCGGTTGCAGGGTGTGCCGCGCTGGCCACAGTTCTCGATTCCGGTCAGTGCCACCTATGCGGCGCAACTGCACCATGTTACCGACGCACTGGGCGCGAGCACCGCGGCGCGCGCGCTGCCACCATCTCCACTACCCACGGATGGCATTGCTGGCCTGCATGGCAAGGACGTGCTGATCGTGTTCCTCGAATCCTATGGGAGAGTGACTTACGACCGCCCGGAACTGGCCGCTGCCGTGTCCGCCGCGCGCCAGCACTTCGCCAACGCCGCGAGCGATACGCAGCGCGGGATCCTGTCGGCATACGTCACGTCGCCGACTTTCGGTGGTTCCTCCTGGCTTGCCCACCTGAGCCTGCTCTCGGGCTTCCAGACGCGCGACGCCCAGGCCTACGACCTGCTGATGTCGCAGCCACGCGCCTCGCTGCCTTCGCTGTTCGCACGCGCCGGGTATCGCTCCATCGCGTGGATGCCGGGGCTCAAAAGCAGCTGGCCGGAAGGTTCGTTCTACCACTTCGATCAGATCTACGGTACGGACGCACTGCGCTATGCGGGTCCGCCGTTTGGCTGGTGGAAAATTCCGGATCAATTCAGCTTCGCGCAACTCGATGCGCTGGAACTCGATCGGAGCGACCGTCCTCCAGCGTTCGTATTCTTCCCCACCCTCAATACGCATATGCCGTTTCGTCCCACACCGCCTTACCAGCCGGACTGGGCGCGAATGACGGGTCCGCATCCTTTCGATCCTGCAGCGCTGCAGGCTTCGCTGCAGCAGACGCCCGAATGGCTGCAACTTGCCCCTTCGTACGCAGATTCAGTCAGCTACACGCTGGAAGTGCTGGCTGGATATCTGCGCAAGAATGCCGCGCGCGACTTCGTGCTGATCGTGCTGGGGGACCATCAGCCGCCGGCTGCAGTGAGTGGCAGCGATGCATCCTGGGACGTCCCGGTACACGTCGTGACGCGCGATGCGCGTGTGCTGGATGCGTTGCGCGCATATGGGTTTGCAGCTGGCGTCGTGCCGCCCGCAACGCCTGTT
>JBDSGY010000450.1:0-3097 GCA_039918755.1 Steroidobacteraceae bacterium | reverse complement strand
GTTCACCTGGTAAGGCAGCTCGGTGATGATGATCGACTGCCGGCCGCCCTTGTCGAGGTCTTCGAAATGCGTGCGGCCACGGATCGACAGGCGGCCGCGCCCGGTTTTGTAAGCCTGCACGATCTCGGCGGCGCCGTTGATGATGCCGGCCGTCGGGAAATCGGGACCCGGAATGTGGGTCATGATCTGCGCGAGGGTGATCTCCGGGTCGTCGATCACCGCCAGCAGCGCATTGACCACTTCCGTGAGGTTGTGCGGCGGGATGTTGGTCGCCATGCCGACTGCAATGCCGGAAGATCCATTGACCAGCAGATTCGGAATGCGCGCCGGCAGCACCGCCGGCTCGTGCTCGGATTCATCGTAGTTGGCGACGAAATCGACGGTTTCCTTGTCGATGTCGGCCAGCAGTTCGTTGGCGAGGCGCGACATGCGCACCTCGGTGTAACGCATGGCGGCCGGCATGTCGCCGTCGACCGAGCCGAAATTGCCCTGGCCGTCGACGAGCATGTAGCGCATCGAGAACGGCTGCGCCATGCGCACGATGGCGTCGTAAACGGCCGAATCGCCGTGCGGATGGTACTTGCCGATCACGTCGCCGACGACGCGGGCGGATTTCTTGTAGGGCTTGTTGTAGTCGTTGCCCAGCTCACGCATCGCGTAAAGCACGCGCCGGTGCACGGGCTTGAGGCCGTCGCGCACGTCCGGCAGCGCACGACCGACAATCACGCTCATGGCGTAATCGAGATAGGACTGGCGCATCTCGTCTTCGAGATTGACTGGCAGTATTTCGCGGGCGATTTCGCTCATGCGCTTGGGTTCATTCGGTGCTGTCGTAAACGACGAATTTTAGCACAGAAGACACCCATTCCGGGGCCTGTAGACAGTCGTAAATAGATATACTGATACCCGTGAGCACCGCACCCTCCCAGACCGGCGATCCGGCCGAAATCGCCAAGTTCGAACAGCTGGCTTATCGGTTCTGGGATCAGGACGGCGAGTTCAAGCCGCTGCATCGCCTCAATCCGGTGCGAGCCGCATACATCGCCTCGCGTTGCCGCCTGGAAGGCGCTCGGGTGCTGGATGTCGGCTGCGGTGGCGGGCTGCTGGCCGAGGCGCTGACGCGCAAAGGCGCGCAGGTCACGGCGATCGATCTTGCGCCAGCGATGATCGAAACTGCCCGTCTGCACGCGATCGAATCGGGCCTGCAAATCGACTACCGGGTTCAGGATGCAGATGACCTGGCCACAGGCGACGCCTCATTCGACGTGGTCTGCTGCATGGAAATGCTCGAGCACGTGGCCGACCCCGCCGCCTTCGTGGCGTTGCTGGCAAAACTGGTCCGTCCCGGCGGAGCGATTTTCGTTTCCACGCTCAACCGCAACCTGAAGTCCTTCATGCTGGCCATCGTCGGCGCGGAATACGTGCTGCGGCTGCTGCCACGCGGCACGCATGAATACGACCGCTTCATTCGTCCTGCCGAGCTCGCAGGCTATGCCCGCAGCGCCGGTCTCGGCCTGCATCACACGGCCGGCCTGCACTACGATCCGTTTGGCGACCGCTGCCGGCTTACCGCCGATGTCTCGGTGAACTACATCGCCCATCTGCTGCCAGCCGGATCCACTGTTTGAAGCGTCCTGATATCCGTGGCGTGCTGTTCGATCTCGACGGCACACTGCTCGACACTGCGCCGGATCTGATCCGCGTGCTCAACCAGGTTCGCGTCGAACAGGGCAAGCTGCCCCTGCCCTATGAACTGGCGCGCACGCAGGTTTCGCATGGGTCCTCTGGTCTCATCCGCCTTGGCTTTCCCGAGCTCAACGGCGATCCGCTGGAAAAACTGCGACTGCGTCTGCTCGATCTCTACAGCGCACAACTGGCGATCGACACAGCCCTGTTCGATGGCTGCGAAGCCGTCCTGGTTGCGCTGCAGGAGCGCAAGTTGGCGTGGGGCATCGTGACGAACAAGCCGGGCTTCCTCACCGAGCCGCTGCTCGCAACGCTCGGGCTCGACCGACGCGCCGGCTGTGTCGTCTCGGGCGACACACTTCCCCAGCGCAAGCCGCATCCAGCGCCCTTGCTGCTCGCCGCATCGCTGCTCTCGCTGCCGGCGTCCACCTGCCTTTACGTAGGCGATGCCGAGCGCGACGTACAATCTGCGCGCGCAGCCGGCATGCCTGTGCTGGTCGCGCGCTATGGCTATCTCGGGCCGGAAGACGACCCGGATAGCTGGCAGCCCGACGCCCATATCGACACGCCCCTGCAGATCATCGACTGGCTCGACGGAACCCCAACGCGATGAGCGGTGAGCTCGCCGGGCGCGTCATTGCCGTCACTGGTGCCACCGGCGGCATCGGCCGGGCGGTCACCATTGCCGCAATTCGCGAAGGCGCCACGCTCATCATCATCGCGCGCAATGTCCGCAAGCTGCAGGCACTGCATGCGGAACTGGAACTGCTCGCACCGGGCGCAGCACTGATGGTGCCGATGGATTTCGAGAAGGCCGTGGCCAATGACTACGACGCCCTCGCCGAAGCCATCCTGAACCGCTACGGAAGACTGGATGGCCTGGTGCATTGCGCCGGCCTGCTCGGCACCCTGACGCCGATGGATCAGTACGACGTGCCCACCTGGTGCAAGGTCATGCATGTCAACGTGACGGCCGCGTTCGCGCTCACGCAGGTGCTGCTGCCGGCTCTGCGCAAGTCCGAGGACGCTTCCATCATCTTCACGTCCAGCAGTGTCGGTCGCAAAGGCCGCGCCTACTGGGGCGCGTACGCGGTGTCGAAGTTCGCGCTGGAAGGCATGTCCCAGGTGCTCGCCGATGAGCTCGGCGGCACCACCAAGATACGGGTCAATACGCTGAACCCGGGCAAGGCGCGCACGCTCATGCGCCGGCAGGCCTATCCATCGGAAAATCTCGAAACCTTGCCGTTGCCGGAAACCCTGACCGGGCCATTCCTCAAATTGCTCGGCCCGCGCGGCGCCGGCACTACAGGTCAGTCGCTGGACTGTCAGTAGGAGGCGCGACGTCGCCGTGCAGCAGCGAGTCGATTTCGAAGTCTTCCAGCTGCCGCACCTGGCCACGCGCCAGGGTGCG
>JBDSGY010000449.1:0-9462 GCA_039918755.1 Steroidobacteraceae bacterium | reverse complement strand
GCCGGCCGTGCGGTTGCCGTTGGGTTCAATGCACCGGCCGCGCTGGTGGGCTGCACGCCCTGCGTGGCAGGCGTTGGTTCCGCAGGAGTGGCGGCGCTCGCCGGCTCCGCCGTGGGCGTAGCGGGCGTAGCGGGCGTAGCGGGCGTCGCCTCGTCCTCGAAAATCTCCACCTCGTCCGTGGGTACCGAACCATCCTTGATCTGGTATTCGCGCCGCTGCAGGTAAGCGTTGCGTATGAATGCATAGGGGTCATATGAACGGCTGAGCACATCTTCAGTGGCCAGCAGTTCGGCGCGGTTGTCGACGAGATCGAGCGCGGTGAGGCCGATCGCCAGGTATTGGTCGCTGAGGTAGTTCTTTGGATCGGTGAACTGGTCCGCGGCAAAGCCGAAGGTGTCACGCACCGTCGATGGTCCGAGAATCGGCAGCATCACATACGGCCCGGAAGGCACGCCCCAGCGTCCCAGCGTCTGCCCGAAGTCTTCATCGCCGGCGGGCAGCCCCATCTTTGTCGCCGGGTCGAACAATCCGCCGATGCCAATGGTGGTGTTCACAACCAATCGCAGCGTGTCGGAACCGAACGCCCTGGGCTTGGCCTGCAGCAGGTCGTTGACGATGACAGTGGGATAGGTGAGGTTGCGGAAGAAGTTGCCGAGACCAGAACGCACGGGGGCCGGGGTGACCTTCACGTAGGCGCGGGCAACTGGCTTCGCAAGGCCGCGATCCAGAGCGTCGTTGAACCGGTAAATCGAACGGTTGGTGCGTTCGAAGCGATCGCGGCCGTCACGTTCGCCAAGTGGAAGCGTGGCACAGGCCGGAAGCAGGCCCGCAAGCAGCAGGCAGGTCAGTAAGAGTCGTATCCGCATCGGGTGATGATATCAGCCCGGCGGCGGCGGGCGCGACGTGCGATCGCCCCGTTGCTCACGCAGATAGCCGCGGATTTCGTCACGGCGGGCGAGATAGCGCTTGCGCTGCACGTCGGTGAGACCCGGCGCCGCCAGCGCAAGGTCGAGCTGCGTGGTGGCCAGCATCAGGTCGCCGCTCGCGATATGCAGCTCGGCCATGTAGTAGTAGGCATCGCCCGTGTCACCGGCCGCGCTGGCGGCCAGCGCGATCAGCTTGATCTGCTCGGGAGCGGGTGAAACGACATTGAACAGATCGAGCAGCAACTGGTGTGCCTTGCGCGCTTCACCCTGGTCCAGCAGCGCCTGACCATAACGCACCGTGAGCGGAACATTGCGTGGCGAGAGCGCGAGTCCATGTTCGAAGGTGGCGAAGGCCTCTTTCTTCTGCGAAGCGGCGAGCTGCGCCTGCGCCAGGGCGTTCTGCAGCAATGGCAGCTGTGGCTGTGCTTCTACCAATGGCTTCAGCAGGGCGATCGCCGCGGTGGGGCTGCCGGATTTCAGTTCTGCCAGCGCCGCGCCGTATTTCAGCGCCGCATTGGCGGGATCGGCGGCACGCATGCTGTCGTAGTAGCGGCGCAGGTCGGCATCGGTGGCGCTCGCGACCACGCGCACGCGTTCGCGGATGAAGGCGTAACTGGCAGTGTCCGGAACGCGCGCATACACCGGCATCGACGCGACGCGCGCGCGCTTCGGCGAGGCGTACCGTGTCCACTGGATGCGTCAGCAGCAAGGACGGAATTTCTTCCTCACCAGCGCCGCTCTGACGCATCATCGCGGCGAAGAAGCCGGGCATGCCATTGGCATCGAAGCCGGCCGCGGCCAGATAGCCGATGCCGACGCGATCGGCCTCATGCTCTTCCATGCGCGTGAAATTGATCTGCTGCTGCATGGCCGTGCCCTGCGCAATGGCAATGATGCCAGGCATGGCTTCGGCATTGCCGGTGACGGCGCCCACGAGAATCGCCCCGAGCATGGCCGCCAGCGAGGTGAGGCTGCTGCGACTCTGCGCCTGTACCGCACGCGCAATGTGCCGCTGCACCACGTGGCCGATTTCGTGCGCCATCACGCCCGCCAGTTCCGACTCGGTATTGGTGAGCAGCATCAGTCCCGTATGCACGGCAACGAAGCCACCTGGCAATGCAAATGCGTTGATGCTGCGGTCGCGCACAGCGAAGAAGGTCAGGCGCTGTTCGCCCTCCTGGGCCTCGACACCAATCCGGCTCCCCAGAGCCTGCAGGTAGTCGGTGGTTTCAGGATCTTCCAGTACCAGGTTCTCGTTGCGCAGGTCGCGCATGATCATGCGACCGATCTGGTACTCATCTGCGCGGCTGATGATCGAATTGGCCGTGCTGCCCAGATCCGGCAATGAATTCTGCGCAGGCGGATGCAGCGGCACATCGGCAGTGGCGCGCTGTTGCGCGCCTGCGGAACCTGTGGCCAGCGCCAGGAGGACGGCGGCCAGAATGCGGGGGTTGGCGCTGCGGGATATCACGGCTTTCGATCTGACCACGGTCCGGAGCTTCAGTTCAGAGAATATTCGAAGCCTGGTCCGCCAGCCGCGAGCGTTCGCCGCGCTTGAGCGTGATATGGCCCGAATGCGGCCAGCCGCGGAAGCGGTTGACCACGTAGGTGAGGCCCGAGGTCGTTTCGGTGAGGTAGGGCGTGTCGATCTGCGCGATATTGCCCAGGCAGACCATTTTGGTGCCCGGACCTGCGCGCGTCAGCAGCGCCTTCATCTGCTTCGGAGTGAGATTCTGGGCTTCGTCGATGATCACGTAGCGGTTGAGGAAGGTGCGGCCGCGCATGAAGTTCAGCGAGCGGATCTTGATGCGGTTGCGCAGCAGGTCGTTGGTGGCGGCGCGGCCCCAGTTGCCGCCCTCGGCGCTCTGTGTAAGCACTTCCAGGTTATCGACCAGTGCGCCCATCCAGGGCTCCATCTTTTCTTCTTCCGTGCCGGGCAGGAAGCCGATGTCCTCCCCCAGTGGAATCGTCACGCGCGTCATGATGATCTCGACGAACTGGCTGCTGTCCAGAGTCTGCGTGAGCCCGGCGGCCAAGGTCAGCAGGGTCTTGCCCGTGCCGGCCGGCCCCAGGATGGTGACCAGATCGATCTCCGGATCGAGCAGCAGGTTGAGCGCGAAGTTCTGCTCGCGATTGCGCGCGTTGATGCCCCACACCGTGTGCTTGCTGCTGCGATAGTCCTGGATGAGCTCGAGCCGGGCGCTGTCGCCGTCGACCTTGCGCACCATGGCTTCCAGGCCCTGGTCGTTCTGTTCATAGACGAACTGGTTCACATGCCAGTCGTTCACATCGGGTCCGTGCAGCTCGTAATGCGTGCGGCCGCCTTCCTTCCACGAGCGCATGTTCTCGCCATGGCGCTGCCAGAAGTCCTCTGCCACCGGCCGCGTGCCGGAATCGAGCAGGTCGGCATCGTCGATGGTGCGATCGCTGTAGTAGTCCTCGGCATGGATGCCGACGATCGCTGCCTTGATGCGCAGGTTGATGTCCTTCGACACCAGCGTCACGCGCACGCGCGGCTGTTCGGCCTGCAGCGCCAGGGTCTGTGCCAGGATCACGTTGTCGGCCGTCTGGCCGGGCAGTTCCTCCGGCAGCCGGCTTGGCAGGTTGCGCGTCTGGAAGAAGATCTTGCCCGACGGCGAGCCACCGGCATCGCCATTGCTGCTGGTGAGCGCGGACGGAATGGGCAGGCCGCGGTCGATCTCGGCCTTGTTCGCGTCCTGCATGATCTCGTCGAGAAAACGCGACACCTGGCGCACGTTGCGCGCCGATTCCGACACACCCTTCTTGTGGTTGTCGAGTTCCTCGAGCACCACCATCGGCAGGTAGATGTCGTGCTCGTCAAAGCGGAACAGGGCCGCCGGGTCGTGCATCAACACATTGGTGTCGAGCACATAGACGCGCCGCTGCTCGCCTTGTTCAGTCGAGGGATCGGAGGGCTTCGAGAACTTCCTGGGCATGACCTGCTACCTTCACCTTGCGCCATTCCTGACGCAGTACGCCTTTGTCGTCGATCAGAAATGTGCTGCGCTCGATGCCCAGATACTTGCGGCCGTACAGGCTTTTCTCGCGGATCACGTCGAATAATTTGCAGAGCTGCTCGTCCGCGTCGCTGAGCAGGTGAAAGGGCAGGGCCTCTTTCTCGCGGAATTTCGCATGGGAGTTCAGTTTGTCGCGCGACACGCCGAGCACCAGCGCCTTGCTGCGCCTGAAGCGGTCGTGCAGGTCGCGGAAATCCTGTGATTCGGTGGTGCAGCCGGAGGTCATGTCCTTCGGGTAGAAGTAGAGGACCACGGCCTGGCCTTTGGCGCTGCGAAGCCGGAAGTCCGAACCTTCCGTCGAGGCTGCCGTGAAGTCGGCAACCATTGATCCGATCTTAAGTCCTGCCACTGCCCACCCTAGTTCTTGACAGGCTCGAGTATCGCATCAAGGTTCTGCGAATCGCAGTATTCCATGAAGTCCTCGCGCAGCTGCGAGATGGGCAATTTCGCGGGCACATTGATCATCATCTGCACGGCGAACATGGCCGCGCCGGTCTGTGACGCGGCATAACTGCGCGAGGCGACCTCGGCGATCTCGATCTGGCGGGCCGTCAGGAATCCGGCCAGCCCGGCGACGATGCCGGCGTGGTCCGGCCCGATGACGTCGATGGAATAAGGAATGTATTCCTCGCGCAATGGGCGCGGTTCGGTGCGGCGCAGGTGCAGTTCGAGCCCTGCGGTTTCTGCCAGGCGGGCGAGGTCGGACTCCACCCTGGCCACCGCGTGCCAGTTGCCTGAAACGAGGATAAGCATGGCAAGTTCGCCGCCCAGAGGCAGCATGCGGCTTTCATTGATGCTGGCGCCACAGTCGGCAATGGTGCGGACCACTTCGTGGGCGAGTCCGGGTCGGTCTTTGCCAATGGCCGAGATGGCCAGGAACTGCTTCATGCTGCCAGGGTCAGTAGGGTACGAACCCAAGTCTAGCCGCGCTTGCCTGGGATCGCACGCGGCCCGTAACATCGCGCGCCCGGATTTGCCGTTTACTTGACTTCAGGAACCGTCCTCCCGCATGTCTTCTCAAGCTTTCGCCGGTACGCATGTTGCCATTGTCACCCCGTTTCTGGACGGCGGTGGCATCGATTGGCAGGCCTGGTCGCGGCTGCTCGAGTGGCATCGTGCCAGTGGCACCACCGGCATCGTCGTAGGCGGCACCACTGGTGAATCGCCGACGATCACCGAAGAAGAACTCTTGCAGCTGTCCCGCCGCGCCCGCGAGCAGGTCGCAGGACGGATGCAGATCATCGTCGGCTGCGGCACGAACAGCACGGCCACCACCGTCGAACGCGTGCGGCTGTATTCGGAGCAGGGCATCGACGGCCTGCTGCTCGTAACGCCGGCATACAACCGGCCTTCCCAGGAAGGTCTATTTCGCCATTACGAAGCTGCCGCGCACGCTGCCGGCGTGCCGGTGATCCTCTACAACGTGCCAACCCGTACGGCAGTGGACATGCTGCCGGAAACCGTGGCGCGGCTGGCCCGGCTGCCGCGCATCGTCGCCATCAAGGAAGCCGTGGCGTCCATGCAGCGCGTGCGCGAGCTGGTAGAGCAATGCCCGCCCGGCTTCGGGATACTGTCCGGCGATGATGCCACCGCACGCGACGCCATCCGGCACGGGGCGGGAGGGGTGATCTCCGTGACGGGCAACGTGGCGCCGGAGCTCATGAGCCAGATGGTTCGCGCAGCTCTCGCGAAGGATGAGGGCCAGGCTGCCACGCTCGACGCGCGGCTCGCGGGACTGCATCAGACGCTGTTTCTGGAAGCCAACCCCATTCCTGTAAAGTGGGCGCTGGAGCGTATGGGCGTCATGGGCGGGCACCTGCGCCTGCCATTGACTCCGCTGGCGCCGCGACATCAGCCAGCGGTCGAAGCCGCGCTGGCCCAGGCCGGAGTGCCGCTGGCAGCAGCGGCCATGCGAATTCAAGGAATCCGATGACCAACACCCGTTTCGTGCTCGTGATCGCCCTGGTGAGCAGCATGGTGCTCGCAGGCGGCTGCAAGAGCCTCCGCACGCGCAGCTGCAACAAGTCGGCGGCATATTCCGCAGCACAGGATCTGCAGCCGCTGAAGATCCCTGCGGGGCTCGACAGCCCGGACACGCGCGCAGCGTTGAAGATCCCCGAGCTCAACGAGCCCGAGGCCCCGCGTGGTCCGAAAGATGGATGCCTGGAGGATCCGCCGCGGGTTTCCGCCACGGCAGCGCCGGCGCGGTGAGGTAGAATGCCCGGCCTTGCGGCGGACGGATCGCTTCCCTGAGGTTGAGATTCTTTCGAGGTAAGTGCTGTAAGTGTTTGTTATTGGAGAGGTGGCCGAGTGGTCGAAGGCGCTGGACTGGAATTCCAGTTATGTCCGAAAGGGTATACGTGGGTTCGAATCCCACCCTCTCCGCCATATAGTTCCGCGAAGCGTGGCGGTTGCATTTCTACAGCTGCCCGGACGCTTTAGCGGGGTTTTAGGCTATCGCGTAGCGCTCGCCGAGCGTGTCTTTACTGGTCCCGATTGAACCGGTTCCGGCCAGCCGTGCCTCGGAACCGGGGGGATGTAAGATGCGCGCATGAAGAGTAGCCGACTGATCATGCTTCTCGTCGCGCTGCACTGGAGTTTCCTCGCGATGGCTGCAGAAGAACCGGCTTATCGGATCGTAGAGCGCAGTGGCGCATTCGAGATTCGTGACTACGAGAGCATGACCATTGCCGAGACGCTGGTTCGCGAAGATTTTGACGCTGCCGGAAACTCCGCGTTTCGAACTCTGTTCGGCTACATCAGTGGCAAGAACGAGTCACAGCAGAAGATCGCGATGACGGCACCGGTGCGACAGCAGGCAGAGCCGGATGGCGGCTTCCGCGTCGGCTTTGTCGCCCCGGCGCACTACTCCCTGCAGACGGCACCAAAGCCTGCCGACTCGCGCATCGTGTTGCGGCAGTTGCCCCCGCAGCGCGTGGCAGTGATGCGCTACTCCGGACGTTGGACGGAAAAAAACTATCGCGAACACGAAGCGGCGCTGCTGGCTTGGCTGGCTTCGCGCACGCTGGCCACTGCAGGCCCCGTGGTTTACGCGCGCTACAACGCACCGTTCGTACCCTGGCCGATGCGTCGCAACGAAGTGCTGGCGCCCCTCGCCGTCGGACCAGCCGGCCCGTAGAAACAGTCGGCGAGCAGGGCACAGGGCGCGTATGCGCACGCATCTGTGCCCGTGAACGATCAGCTGATCGCCCACAATTCTTCCACGTTGCTTCAGGCAGGCTTCTGGACCCAGACCTTGCACCAGCCGGCCGACAGCACATCACGGCCTGCGAACAGCGGGCACGCCGCCTGCTTGTCGGTCAACTTGCCCTGGAACTGGACGCAGTTGCCACAATGCTGGCCTGGCTTGTAGGTGGGATTGGCTTTGGCATCGACTTTGGTCGCGTTGGCCACATAGCCAAGCGCCTTGGCTGTCGCGTCATTCGGGTCGAGCAGCGGCAAAGGCGCTGCGGCGCGCGCCTTCTGCAGCAAGCCAGCTGCCGGGATGGCAACCATGCTTAGTGCGGCAGTCTTGAGAATGTAACGACGCTGGATCTTGTTGCTCATGATCGATTAGCTCCGGGGAACGGCTGAGCGGCAAGGGATGTTGTCGCTCAGTAGCTCCATTATCGGATGTCCGGAGGTTGCTTGCACAGAGTTGCAGAGCGGCTTGATAGGGACTGGCATGCTTGTCAGCGCCGTTGCCGTATATTCCAGTGCCACAGTTACTGTTGATGTCATGAGGCGTTCAGAGTGGTTGACGCAGGGGCTAGACCCGTCCGCACCGTCTTGCTTTCCGGCGGAACGGGATTCATTGGCAGGCATCTGTGCCGATGCCTCGTGGCAGCGGGTTGGCAAGTTGTTGTCTGGCGGCATCGCCGCCCCGTGGCGTTTGGCGACCGCGGCGTGTCAGAAATTGCCAGGCTCGATCAGATCCCCGCCGAACAGCGCATCGACGCGGTGGTGAATCTCGCCGGGACGACCATTCTTGGTATGCCCTGGACCGGGCGTCGACGTCGCGCGCTGCTGGAGAGTCGGCTTGCTACGACCGGCGAATTGGTGGGCTGGCTGGCGCAGCGACCGCAGCGCGCGGAAGTGCTGGTAAGCGCCAGCGCGGTTGGCTTTTACGGCGTGCGCGGAACCGAATTGCTCGATGAAACCGCTGCTGCGCAGCCCATCTTCCAATCCGAGTTGTGCCAGAAATGGGAGTCCTCCACGGCGGATGTGGCGGCCCTTGGCATGCGTTGGGTGGCGTTGCGTTTTGGCGTGGTGCTGGGTACCGACGGTGGCGCGCTGCCGCAGCTGGTACGTCCGGCGCGCATCGGGCTGGGCGCAGTACTTGGGGACGGTAGGCAGGGCTTCCCCTGGATTCATGTCGATGACGCCACGCGGCTGGTCATGTGGGCTATCGATCGCACGACGGTCGCAGGAGCGGTAAACGCAGTGTCTCCTGGCCTCGTCTCGCAGCGCGAGTTTCAGCAGGTGCTGAGCGAGGTGCTGGGTCGTCGGCTCATGCTCCAGTTCCCTGGCTGGCCGCTGCGAGTGGCACTGGGTGAAATGTCGCAGCTGCTGCTTGATGGCCAGTACGTCGTTCCCGTGCGCGCGCTGCAAGGGGGGTTCCGATTCGACTATTCGACGCTGCGCCCTGCGCTCCAGGACCTGCTCTGATGGGCCGGGCCTTCAGGGTGCAATGACCGTCCCGTCCCAGGCAAAAAGCTTGCCGGAATCCTGTACGCGGAGGCCATCGACTACGGTGAGCAGCCGGCTGGCTGCGAAATGCGGAGTGAACAAGTTGCCCGCATTTACCTGCTGCTGAAATGGTGCGGACAGGGCGGTATTCACGGTTCCGGGATGATAGGCCACACAGACGCCCGACTTGTTCCTGCGTGCCAACTCGATGGCGCAGGTGCGGATGATCTGATTGAGCGCTGCCTTCGACGCGCGATAAGCTGCCCAACCGCCAAGAGAATTGTCTGAAATGGAGCCAATCCGCGCCGAAAGAGCAAGGAATACGCTGCGACGATCTATAGCCAGCAAGGGCAGGAAGTGCTGTGCGATCAAGGCAGGGCCGGTGGCATTGATCGCAAAGGCATGCGCGAAGTTTGACGCGGAAAAACGTCCCCAGGTCCTTTCCGGTTGCATTTGCGGACCGTCATGCAGTATTCCGGTGGCGACCACCACCAGATCCAGCGCACCTTCGGACGCAATGCGTGCCGCCGCAGCCGCGATGGATTCCTCGACCAGCAGATCAAACGTGAACGTGGTGGTGCTTGCTTCCGTCGCTGCAGCCTGACTGCGCGAACCGGCATACAGGGCAGCTACCTTTGGCTCGTGCTGCAAAAGGCTGCAGGCGGCAGCGCCGATTCCGCCACTGGCACCGAAGACTACAGCGCGGATGCGTTCAGGAAATCGTGACAACATGCATCTGATTATAGAACATGCCCTGTGGGCACTCCTCAAGCACGCGCCGCGAGTGCGAGAATCCCGCGTTGTTTCCA
>JBDSGY010000448.1:0-2795 GCA_039918755.1 Steroidobacteraceae bacterium | reverse complement strand
AGGCGGTGCTGCGCGCGCAGCGCGCGACGGCCGCGCTGCGCGCGGGCGCAACCCTGGTGGATCCTTCCCGTTTCGACCAGCGCGGGGAGCTCGTGCTCGGCCGCGATGTGTTCATCGATGCCAACGTGACTTTCGAGGGCCGGGTGGTGCTCGGCGATCGCGTGCACATCGGGCCGAACAGTGTGCTGCGCGACATGACCGTGGGCGCCGACACGCGCATCGTGTCGCATTGCGTGCTGGAGGAGTCGCAGGTCGGCACTGGCTGCAGCATCGGTCCGTTCGCGCGGCTCCGGCCGGGAGCGCAGCTTGCCGACAATGTGCACATCGGCAATTTCGTCGAGGTGAAGAACAGCAGCATTGGCCTGGGTTCGAAGGCCAATCACCTGACCTATATCGGCGACGCCACGGTTGGCGCCGGCGTGAACATCGGTGCAGGCACGATCTGCTGCAATTACGACGGGGCGAACAAATCCCGCACCGTCATCGAAGACGGTGCATTCATCGGATCCGGCACGTTGCTGGTGGCTCCGGTCACCATCGGCGCCGATGCCACGACCGGCGCCGGATCCACGATCACCCGGGACGCACCGGCCGGCAAGCTGACGCTGGCGCGTTCCTCACAGGTGACGGTCGAAGGCTGGAAGCGTCCAGTCAAGCGGCCGCGCTGACAGGAGAGAATTCAGGATGTGTGGAATAGTGGGAGCAGTCGCCGCTCGCGACATCGTGCCGGTGCTGATGGAGGGACTGCGGCGCCTGGAGTACCGCGGCTATGACTCCGCTGGCCTGGCGATCGTCGCGGCAAGGGGCAAGCTCGCGCGCCGGCGCACGGTCGGCAAGGTGAAGATGCTGCAGGAGGCGCTGGACGAGACGCCGCTTGCGGGCAACACGGGCATCGCGCACACGCGCTGGGCGACGCACGGCGTGCCGAGCGAGCGCAATGCGCATCCGCACATCTCCCGCGACGGTCTCGCGATCGTGCACAACGGCATCATCGAGAATCACGAGGAACTGCGCGCCGAGCTCATCACCCTGGGCTACGAGTTCAGCTCGGAGACCGATACCGAGGTCGTGGCGCATCGCATCCATCACCATCAGCAGACACTTGGTGATCTGTTCAAGGCCGTGCGTGCCACCGTGGCAGAACTCGAAGGCGCCTATGCGCTGGTGGTGCTCAGCGAGCGTGAACCGGATCGCCTCATCCTGGCGCGCATGGGATGCCCGGTCGTGATCGGACTGGGCAAGGACGAGAATTTCGTGGCCTCGGATGTTTCGGCACTGCTGCCGGTGACCAGGAGCTTCCAGTTCCTGGAAGAAGGCGATGTTGCGGAAGTGCGGCGCGAGAGCGTGCGCATCCTCGATGCAGAGGGCAACAGCGTCGAACGTGAGACCAGGGTGAGCGAGCTGTCGGCGGCTGCCGCCGAGAAGGATCCCTATGAGCATTTCATGCTCAAGGAGATCTTCGAGCAGCCGCGCGCGGTCGCCAACACGCTGCAGGAACGAGTGGCCAACGGCCGCCTGCTGGAAGCGGCTTTCGGCCACAAGGCCGCGGCCATTTTTCCGCTGGTGGAATACGTGCGCATCGTGGCCTGTGGCACGAGCTACCACTCCGCGGTGGTGGCGCAGTATTTCATCGAGCAGTACTGCCGCCTTCCCTGCGGCGTGGAAATCGCCAGCGAGTTCCGCTATCGCAATGCGGTGGTGCCGCGCAATACGCTGTTCGTCACCATCTCGCAGTCGGGCGAGACGGCCGATACGCTGGCCGCGCTGCGGCTGGCGAAGCAGGGCGGACATCTGGCCACGCTTGCGATCTGCAATGTGCCGGAAAGTTCGCTGGTGCGCGAATCGGATCTGGTGATGCTCACGCGCGCCGGGCCGGAAATCGGCGTGGCCTCGACGAAGGCGTTCACCACGCAGATCACGGCGCTGTCGCTGCTGGTGATTGCACTGGCCAAGACCCATGGCGCCGATGCCGAGCGCGAACGCGGCCTGGTTTCGCGGCTGGTGGAGCTGCCGGGGCTGATCGAGAAGACGCTGGCGCTGGATCCTGCGATCCGCGCGCTCGCGCAGCGCTTCGTTGCCAAGGATCACGCGCTGTTCCTGGGCCGCGGTGCGATGTACCCCATCGCGATGGAAGGCGCGCTGAAGCTCAAGGAGATTTCCTACATCCATGCCGAGGCCTATGCCGCCGGCGAGCTCAAGCACGGACCGCTGGCGCTGGTCGACGCGGACATGCCCATCGTCGCAGTCGCGCCGAACAACGACCTGCTCGAGAAGCTGAAGTCCAACCTGATGGAAGTGCGGGCGCGCGGTGGCGAACTGTATGTGTTCGCCGATCCGGATGCCGGCATCGCGCCGAGCGATGGCGTGAACGTGATCCTGATGCCCCGGCATGTCAGCTACTTCCAGTCGCCGATCGTCTACACGATCCCCATGCAGCTGCTCGCCTACCACGTCGCCATCCTGCGGGGCACCGATGTGGACCAGCCGCGCAACCTCGCCAAAAGCGTGACCGTCGAATAGACCTGCACATGGACCTGGCGGCCTATTTCACGCGCATCGGCTACGAAGGTCCGCGCACGGTGAGCGGCGCAGTGTTGGCGGATATCGTGCTGCGCCATACGATGTCGATTCCGTTCGAGAACCTCGATGCGTATCTCGGGCGGCGCATCAGCCTCGAGCCTGCGGCGGTCGAACAGAAGCTGGTTGCAGACCGGCGCGGTGGCTGGTGCTTCGAGCAGAACCTGCTGCTCGGCAATGCGTTGCGTACGCTGGGGTTCGACGTGACCGACCTGTCC
>JBDSGY010000447.1:0-5180 GCA_039918755.1 Steroidobacteraceae bacterium | reverse complement strand
GGCTGCCGGTCATGCGCTCTGGCTCATGGGAATCGTAGTCTGGTTCGTGATCGGGGGCGTCCTTGGGTGGATGACCAGCATCATCGCGGACGCCAACCGTCAGCGGGGCGTCGCCGTGTATGTGCTGGTGGGTGTCACGGGCGCCTTGCTCGGTGGCATGGTGCTCAGCCCGCTCATCGGTCTCGGCGAAATCGATAACTACGGGCTAAGTTTCCCCAGTCTGTTGATCTCGATAGGTGGCGCAGTCCTGTTGCTCGCCTTGGTAAGCAGGCTGCGTCGCAGCCCAAAGAAGACCAGACGTAAAAAACTACTTTACTAGTACACTAGTTAAGTAGTAATCTCGCTCCACCCCGCCAATCGAGGCTCGGGACGGAGATTTCCGCATGATCCATGTAGAAAACCTGGGCTTCCGCTACAAGCGCCGCGGTAATGCCCTGTTCTCAAACCTCAGCCTGCACCTGCCAGCAGGGACGCTGTGTGGCCTGCTCGGGGCCAATGGCGCGGGCAAGAGCAGCCTGCTGAAGATCCTCTCGGGTCTGAGCTTTACCCAGCACGGGCAGTGCAGGGTGCTCGGCCATGAGCCGGCGCGGCGCACGCCCGAATTCCTGGCAGATGTCTTCCTGTTGCCCGAGGAATTCCAGCTGCCCGCCATCGAGGCCGCCGCGTACGCGGAGCGATTTGGAACCTTGTATCCACGATTCAACCGCGACCAGTTCGACCACCTGCTCGACGAACTGCAGGTGCCGCGACCACAGAAGCTGAACACGTTGTCGCAGGGCCAGAAGAAGAAGGTTCTGCTCGCGTTTGGCCTGGCGACCAATGCGCGGCTGCTGATCATGGACGAACCCACCAACGGCCTGGATATCCCGAGCAAGAGCCAGTTCCGGGGCCTGTTGATCGATCACTTCGACACCGAACGCAGCTTCCTGATCTCCACCCATCAGGTGCACGACCTGCAGGGCCTCATCGATTCCGTGATGGTGCTGGCGCAGGGCGAAATCCTGCTGCATGCCACGGTCGAAGCGCTGGAATCGCGGCTGCAGATCACCGTTGAGCCCGCAGCGCCTGCCGATGCCCTCTATGCCGAGAAGTCGCTGGAAGGTTTCAAGGTGATCCGCGAGAACGAAGGCGGGCAGGAAAGCCGGCTGGACCTGGAACTGATGTTTGGCCTCGTGACCAAGGGGCCGCTGAAAGTACGTGAGTTGTTCCGCCCGGAGGCACGCGCATGAGCCAGTTTTCCCTGTCCCGCTTCACGCGCGTCATCCAGAACGACGCACTGCGCATCGCAAAGCCCGTCGTTTTTGGCACGCTGGCGTTGCTGGGTCTTACGGTGCTGATCTACCTGACCAATTTCACTGCCGGGCACGTGACGGATCCGCCCGTTCACGAGGTGCTGTTTGGCATCTTCCTGGTGGGTGCGGGATTGATCGTCACCAGCATGGCGTTCCAGGACATGCATCACCCGCTGGAGCGCTACCAGTACCTGATGCTGCCCTGTTCCAATGTAGAGCGCATCCTCAGCCGATATCTGCTCACCGGACCGTTGTTCATCCTGTACGCGGTGGTGGCGTTCAGCGGGATGGACTGGCTGGGCAACCTGCTCACTGATGCCTGGAAAGGCGCGCGCGAGCCGCTGTTCTCGCCCTTCTCGGTGTCGGCGGTGGTGCTGTTGCGCGTCTATCTGGGTGTGCACATAGTCATGCTGACCGGCGCGATCTGCTTCCGTTCCTACGCCCTTATCAAGACTGCGCTCTCAGTGATCCTGCTGCTCGTCGGCCTGGCGGCGACCAGCTACGTCGCGACGCGGATCTTCTACTGGGACGCTTTTACGTGGAACAGATTCGGACCCGATGACGACTCGCTGAACATGCTGGTAGCGCCGATATTCACAGCCACGTGGGCGAACGTCGCCGTGGTAACCGGGTTTGCGCTCTGGATCCTGTATGTCGCCTACCGGTGCCTCAGCACGCATGAGGTGCAGGATGAACTTTAAACCCAACTATCCGATTTACCTGCAGGTGGCGGATGTCATCTGTGAAAAGCTGCTGAAAGATGAATGGCGCAACGGCGACAAGCTGCCGGCGCTGAAAGACCTGGCAGTCACGACCTCGGTCAATCCGAACACCGTCATCAAATCACTGGGGTATCTCGTGGACAACAATATCCTCAGCACGCAGCGCGGCGTCGGCTATTTCCTCACCGACAACGCCCGGGCCATCACGATGGAGCTGAAGCGCAAGCAGTTCATCGATGAAGTGCTGCCGGAAGTTTTCGCCAGCATGGACCTGCTGGGGCTGGGGCTTGATTCCCTGTCACGCATCTATGAACAGCGGGCTGCAGCAGCCGCTGCAAAAGCCGGGAGCAATGGCAAATGAACCAGGGCAAGCGCTACGTTCGCAACACCGTGATCGGCCTGTACGGAACTGCCGTGCTGTTCGTCGGGCTGAACCGGCTGTATGCCTCGACACTCGACACCCAAGTGCCCCAGTGGCTGCGCAGCACGATGACGCTGGGTCTGGCCGTGCATCCGGAGCACGAGCCAGTGCAGGCCATGAAGGCAGGAGACCTGGCCGAGTTGCGCAACTTCAGGCACGTGCGCGTTGTCGGTAATATCAGCGTCGAGATCGTGGGTGCAGAAGCCTACAGGGTGACCTTCACGCCAGCCTCAGGCAGCAAGGCCGAAATCCAGGCCAGGCAGGAAGACGACCTGCTGTCGTTGTACGCAGGCGGCGAGGGGGGCGGTACGGGGGTTCTGCGCATCGAGCTGCCAACGCTCGTGCGGCTCAGCGCGCAGGATGTTTCCGAGCTGACGGTGCGCGGCCTGCAGGCGCAGGATGTGAGCGTTTCGCTGCACAATGTGGCTGCGGCGCGTCTGCAACAGAACAAGGTGGCGCACTGGAAACTGTATTCCAGCGAGGCGCTTGAAGTGCCGGTGGACGCAACCACGCTTGCGTCAGGCAGCCTGCAGACCCAGGGCGACCTGTCGATCCGCTACCGGGAAGAACCGCGGTAATCGGGAACCACCCTTCCGTACAGCGGTCCGAGAGCTGGCGGCAATCTGGCGGGGTTGATGAAAATGCGCAAACGGCTCGCGGCGGCGATAGCCTCATTGGTCCTGTCGGTAAGCGTCGCGCACGCGACCGAGCCACCCTCGCAAGTCGAGGAGCTGGACACGGTGCTCGTCACCGGCGAGCAGCAAGGCCCGGGTCTCTGGAAGATCACGAAGGGCGATCACGTGATGTGGGTGCTGGCGAGCTTCGGTCCGCTGCCCAAGGGCATGACCTGGCGTTCGCGCCAGGTCGAAGCACTGGTCGCCGAATCGCAGGAAGTGCTTTATCCAGGATATTTGAACGTCAGCGCGGGCATCGGCATCCTGCGCGGCATCACGCTGATTCCTGCCGCACTGAAGGCCGGCAAGATTCCTGACGGCAAGACGCTGAAGGATGTGGTGCCCGCGGACACCTATTCAAAGTGGCTCGCCCTGCGCGAGAGGTACATTGGCAAGGATGATGACGTGGAAAAGTGGCGCCCGTCGATCGCACTCGGCCAGTTGCGCGACGCCGCCGCGAAGAAGAGCGACCTGCAGGGCGGCCCGCGCGTGCGTGAGGTCGTCACCAATGCCGCGAAGAAGAACAAGGTCCGCATCCAGCAGTTGCCCGCCATCAAGCGCGAAGTAAAGGTGGAGAACCCGCGCGGCATGCTCAAGACGGCCCGGACGCTGGCGCTGCCCGACTTGGATTGCTTTACCCGCGGCCTCGATCTGGTTGAACCGGAAATCGAAAGAGTGCGCACGATGGGCAATGCCTGGGCGCGCGGCGATATCGCGAAGCTGCGCAGCCTGAACCGTGTGCGCACGATACGGGAAGACTGCACCTACGCGCTGATGGCCGCATTCAATGAAGGCCAATCCGCGGACGCGGCGCGTGCGAAGAAGATCTTCGCCGATATCGAGTGGCATGTGCAGCAGGGCGCCGTGCAGGTGCAGCGGGACTGGGTGGCCGCAGCAATGGCAGCGCTCGACCAGAATCGGCTTACCTTTGCGGTGCTGGGGGTGGATGACGCGTTCAGGGCCGACGGGCCCATCGAGAACATGCGAACGCTGGGATACACAGTGGAAGAGCCCCGCTAGGACCCTTCCACTGCCGCGGACAGGACGTTACTTCTTGCGACTGGCGTCGTACGTGCCGAGGCCAGGCTTGAAGCTCTTCTCGTCGATGAACTGACGAATGCCTTCCTTGCGCCCGTCGTTGTCGAAGAAGTTGGCGGCTTCCTGCGCGCGGATCAGGTAGTCCTCGGCATTGTCGAAGGTCATCTCGCTGACGCGACGCACTGCATCCTTGGTCGCCTTCAGCGCGGCCGGGTTCTTCAGCAGCAGCACATTGGCGATTTCCAGCACGCGCTTTTTCAGATCCTTCAGCGGCACGGACTCATTGACCAGCTTCCACTGGGCAGCCTTCTTGCCGTCGATCGCTTCGCCCGTCATGGCGTGATACATGGCGTCGCGGAACGAGATGGAATCGGTTGCCACCTTGGTGGCGCCGCCACCCGGCAGGATGCCCCAGTTGATTTCCGACAGGCCGAACTTGGCTTCGTCGGCGGCAATGGCCAGATCGCACGCGTACAGCGGGCCATAGGCACCGCCGAAGCACCAGCCATTGACCATGGCGATGGTCGGCTTCTGGTACCAGCGCAGCCGACGCCACCAGCGGTAGGCTTCGCTCTGCGCCTTGCGCGTGCCCTTCAGGCCCTGTGCTTCGGTCTCGCGGAAGTACTCTTTCAGATCCATGCCGGCGCACCAGGCGTCGCCCTCGCCGGTGAGCACCAGCAGGCCGACGTCGTCGCGGAATTCCAGCTCGTCGATCACTTCATACATGCGGCGGTTGAGCGCGGGGCTCTGCGCGTTGCGCTTGTCGGGGCGGTTGTATTTCACCCAGGCGATGCGATCTTCCACGGTGAAGCTGACAGTGGCTTTTTCGTTATGCGAGCCGGCCATGCTTTTCTTCCTCAATTGTTATAGAGCAGCGATCAGACACTTCATGCCGAAAGTCTAGGTCATATTTTGTGGCGTGAGCCAGTCATGGGCGAACTGCTCCGGTTCAATTCCCTGCAACAAGGTCGATGCCCCGGCCGTGATGTCATCGCTAATCTGGCCAACCAGATGGCGATGACGGTCGATTGTT
>JBDSGY010000446.1:0-4925 GCA_039918755.1 Steroidobacteraceae bacterium | reverse complement strand
CAAGGCCGGCTTCACCGCGGACAGCGCGTAATACCCGACCACGCCACCGATCACCGCGCCAAGCGCCGTGATCAGGTTCCAGGAGAACGCGCGCGCCCGCGACATGCCGCCGTGCAGAAGAATGGCGAAATTGCCGACCTCGCTGGGGACTTCATGGGCCAGCACGGCCAGGCTGGTCATGATGCCGAGGTTGATGTCGATCAGGAAGGCGGCCGCGATGAGCACGCCATCGAGCGCGTTGTGCATCGTGTCGCCGACCAGGATCATCACGCCCGGCGCACGGTCCGCATGGTGCTGCGTTTCCGGCGCATGGGTCTCGCAGTGGTCCTCGTGGCAATGGCGCCAGAGCACCAGTTTTTCCAGCACGAAGAACAGCGCGATGCCGCCGAGCAATGACATCCCGACGCTCGCGTAGTTGGCAGGGCCGGCAAGTTCGATGGCCTCGGGCAGCAGGCCGAGCAGCGCCGCACCCAACAGCGCACCTGTGGCGAATGCGACGAGGAACGGCAGTGAACGCGACCGGGCTTTTTCCGGCACGAGCAGGAATACGCCGGCCAGCAGCACGCCGGCGACTCCGCCCAGCAGGGTAAAACCGATGATCCAGGCCAGTGTATTCATGTCTGCCGCCAGATGAGGCTGGCCATTCTACCGGTGCCCGCCAGCCCACGATGCTGAACGTCACGGCGATGCGAGAAGAAGCGGTCGGCATCGGCATAGGTGCAGAAGTTGCCGCCACTGACCTGCGTGATGCCAAGCGTTGCCAGCCTGGAACGCGCCAGCGCGTAAAGGTCTGCCTGCCACCGATCGACGGCGCCACGCTCGAACGCGAATTCCGCCGCGGGATTGACGGCCAGAAATGCGCTGCGTACGTCATCACCCACTTCGAAATGCGCGGCGCTGATGGCCGGTCCCAGCCACGCCTGCAGCCCGATGCCTGGCGCGATGCGGCCACGTAGCGCCCGCACCGTCGCCTCAATGACTCCCGCCGCGAGACCGCGCCAGCCAGCATGCGCAGCGCCCACTGCCGACCCGTCAGTGGCGGCCAGCAGCACGGGCAGGCAATCCGCGGTGAGCACCGCGCAGACCGAGCCGGTTCCCTGGGCGACGGCCGCATCGGCGACCGGAACCGCCGCGCCTGCGGCCGCGACGTCGAGATCCGCCACCGCCACGCCATGCACCTGGCGCAGCCAGTGCGGATCCTGCGGCAGGCAGGCGACAGCCCTCAGGATCTGCCGGTTTTCTGCCACGGCGGCGGGTGCATCGCCCACGTGATCGCCCAGGTTCCACGCATCGCGGGGCGCGACGCTGACTCCGCCGTGTCGCGTGGTGCACATGGCGTGCACGCCCGGCGGCGGATTCCAGTCCGCCACGATGATGCCGGGTGCTGCGCTCATCAGGCTGCGCGCAGACAATCCAGCAGGTCGCTGAAATCCTTCGGCAGCGGCGACTCCACGCTTACCAGCTTGCCGCTGATGGGATGCGTGAATTCCAGCTTCGCCGCATGCAGCGCCTGCCGGCCAAAGGACTTCAATGCCTCGCGCTGCGCTGGCGTGCTGCCGGCAGTGAGCTGGCGGCGACCGCCATACAGCGGATCGCCCACCAGTGGATGACCGATATGCGCCATGTGCACGCGGATCTGATGGGTGCGACCGGTTTCCAGGATCACGCGCAGCAGCGTGTGATGTGGGAAGCGCTCCGCCAGCCGATAGTGCGTGATCGCTTCGCGGCCATCGGCGCGCACCGCCATGCGCAGGCGGTCGGTGCGATGGCGATCGATGGGTTTGTCCACCGTGCCGCCCCCGGTGAGCGCGCCCACGCACAGCGCCATGTATTCGCGTCCGACGCCGTGATCCGCCAACTGCACCACCAGCGCCGTGTGCGCCTCCAGCGTGCGCGCCACCACCAGCAGGCCGCTGGTGTCCTTGTCGATGCGGTGCACGATGCCGGCCCGCGGCACGAAGGTGAGTTTGGGGTCCAGCGCCAGCAGGCCATTCTGCAGCGTGTGGGAGCGATTTCCGGCGCCGGGATGAACCACCAGCCCGGCCGGCTTGTCTATGACGAAGACATGGGCATCGCGATACAGCACCTTGATGGGCATGGCTTCGGCTTCGACCCGGTCGTCGGCCGCAGGCGTGGCCTGCACCTGCACCTGTTCGCCGCCAAACACCGTATCGCGGGGCCGCGCCGGCTTGCCATTCAGGGTCACGGCGCCTTCCCTGATCCAGGTGGTCAGGCGGGACCGCGAATACTGCGGCAAGGCCATGGCAAGTGCCTGATCGAGCCGCAGGCCCGTGGGCGCGGCGGCAATTTCAACCTGATGTTCCAGCAATGGGGCTTCTATGGGGGCCGCCTTTGGGGCGGCCGGGGCGCGACGACTCATTCGTCTATACTAGAGCCTGCTAACCATTTGGTCCCTATCTGATGCGATTCCCGCCAGTTTCCCGCCTGTCTTTCGTACTGATTCCTCTGCTCGCGCTGGCTTTGGTGTCCGGCTGTTCGAGCAACAAGGTCCGCGACCAGCAGCGACTGGCGCGACTGACGCCGGAGAAACTGTACGAGCGCGGCCAGAAGTCCCTGCGCGCGAGCGATTACGCCGACGCCGTGCAGGTGTACGAAGCCATGATGGCGCGCTATCCGTTCGCGCAGGAATCACGCCAGGCACGCCTCGATGTCATCTACGCGTATTACCGCATGGGTGAAAAGGAATCGGCCAAGGACGCCGCGGAAACCTTCATCCGCGAAAACCCCACGCATCCGCGGGTGGATTACGCCTGGTACCTCAAGGGTCTGATCGACTTCGAGCGCACGCCGTACACGGTCGAGCGCTGGTTGCGGGTGGACCTCACCGAGCGTGCACCGCTGACGGCGAAAGACGCCTTCCAGTCGCTGCGCACCGTGGTGACGCGCTATCCGAAGAGCCTGTACGCCGCCGATGCGCGGCGCCGCATGATCTACCTGCGCAACCGCCTGGCCGGCTACGAAATGCAGGTGGCGCACCACTACGTCGAGCGCAAGGCATGGGTGGCCGCGGCGCAGCGCGCCCGTCTGACAGTCGAACAGTACGACGGCGCCCCGGCTTCGAAGGAAGCGCTGAAGGTGATGTACCTCTGCTACACCAAGCTCGACTACAAGGAGCTGGCGGGGAACACCGAGCGGGTATTCAAGGAAAACTTCCCGAGCGAATCAATCGAGCTGCGCGATGGAAGCGGCGGCAGCTGGTGGAAGTTATGGGGAGCCGGCTGACTCAGCGGCGGTAACCGTTGGTGATCGGGTAGCGCCAGTCGCGCCCGAATGCACGGCGGCTCACGCGGATTCCCGGTGGCGACTGGCGGCGCTTGTATTCGTTGCGCTTCACCATGTCGAGGATTCGACCCACGACGCTGCGGTCGAAACCCCGCGCCACGATTTCATCCACCGACAGATCCTCTTCGATGAAGGCCTCGAGAATGGCGTCGAGAACCTCGTACGGAGGCAGTGAATCGGTGTCCTTCTGGTCGGGACGCAGTTCGGCGCTGGGCTCGCGCTCGAGCACGCGGTGCGGAATGGCGCCCTGGCCGGCGAACTCCCCGCGCTGCCGGGCCAGTTCGTTGCGGTAGTGTGCCAGGCGATAGACCAGCATCTTGCTGCAGTCCTTGATCGGCGCGAAGCCACCGTTCATGTCGCCATACAACGTGGCATAGCCCACCGCCATCTCGCTCTTGTTGCCGGTGGTGAGCAGCATGCGCCCCGTCTTGTTGGAGATGGCCATGAGCAGCACGCCGCGACAACGGGCCTGGATGTTTTCTTCGGTAGTGTCGGGCTGGAGGCCTGCAAACTGCTCGCGCAGCGCAGCGAGCGTGGCTTCGAACATGCCTTCGATGGAGATGACGCTGTAGGCCACGCCCAGCGCGCTGGCCTGGGCGGCGGCATCGTCGATGCTCATCTGCGAGGTGTAGCGCGACGGCATCATCACCACCTGCACGCGATCGGCGCCCAACGCGTCCACGGCCAGTGTGAGCGTCAGTGCTGAATCGACGCCACCGGAAAGGCCCATGACAATGCCAGGGAAGCGGTGTTTGGTGACGTAGTCGCGCACGCCGAGCACGAGCGCACCGTAGACACTTTCCTCGGGGACAAGCTCGGGCGAGACCGCGTCGGCTGCAGTGGCGACGACATTGACGCTGCCGTCGGCATCACGGCGCAGATCGACACAGACCAGGGATTCTTCAAACGCCGGCGCGCGCAGCACGGCCGCACCATGGCGATCGAGCACGCACGAACGGCCGTCGAACACCAGCTCGTCCTGGCCGCCGACGAGATTGACGTAGACCACGGGCAGGCCGGTCTCGGTGACGCGCTGCCGCAGCACGGCTTCGCGCTCGCGCTGCTTGCGCTGCTCGTAAGGCGAGGCGTTGATGACGATCAGCAGCTCGGCGCCCGCTGCCCGCGAATTGCGCGACGGCTCCGCTTCCCACACGTCTTCACAGATGGTGAGTCCCAGCGCGACGCCGCGGAACTGCACCACGGCGGGCCCGGTGCCCGGCGTGAAGTACCGCTTCTCGTCGAAGACACGGTAGTTCGGCAGGCAGTTCTTGCGGTAGTTGACGGGCACCTGCCCTGGCACGAGCAGCTGCGCGGCGTTGTAGATCAGGGGCGCGCTGTCGCTGCCTTCATATTCCGGATAGCCGACAAACATGGCGGGCAGGCCCGAGCCGGCATCGTTGACATCGCGCGCCAGCTCCAGGAGTGCCTGCTGCACCTGGATGCGCAGGCCGCGATGGAAGAGCAGATCTTCGGGCGGATAACCAGAGAGCGTGAGCTCGGGAAACACCACCAGATCGGCGCCCATGGCCCGCGCGCGCAGTGCGGTCTCGCGCACACGCGCAGCATTGCCCTGCACGTCACCGACGAGCAGGTTCAGCTGGGCCAGTGCAATGCGGGGCCCT
>JBDSGY010000445.1:0-13310 GCA_039918755.1 Steroidobacteraceae bacterium | reverse complement strand
CGAGCCCGAACGCAAAGCCCAGCCACGCGCCATCACGCGCCGTGCTCGCGCGCGTCCACAACGCGATCAGCACGGCTGGACACAGCAGCGCCTGCCACCAGAAATCGTAGGGCGCGAATGCTGTGGTGAGTGCGGCGCCCGCCAGCAGCGCCAGCAGGCGCAGCGGCAGTTCAGCCACTTTGATCGTTGATCGCCACGGCGTCCGCGGACGTCGCGTCGCTGGCCGGCACGGTGACGCGCAGCGCGTCGATGCGGCGCCGGTCGGCGCGCGTCACGCGGAATTCGAAGCCCAGCAACATGGTCGTCTCGCCACGGCGCGGCAGCCGTCCGAAGTGCTGCGTGACGAGGCCCGCGACAGTGTCATTGGCATCGTCGGGAAAATTCGCGCCGAAATGCTCGTTGAAATCCACGATGCGCGTGCTGCCGCGCACGATGAACTGGCGTTCGTCTTCGCGGCGGATGTTCTTCTCGTCCTCGACGTCGTATTCGTCGTCGATCTCGCCGACGATCTGCTCGATCACGTCTTCCATCGTGACAAGGCCAGCCACGCTGCCGTACTCATCGATGGCGACCGCCATGTGGTTGCGGCCCCCACGCAGTTCCTTCAGCAGCACGTTCACGCGCTTGGATTCGGGCACGAACATCGGCTTGCGCATCCAGTCCCGCAGATTGAAGCTCGGCGCCTTGCTCACGGTCAGCAGGCGCAACAGGTCCTTGGCGAGCAGGATGCCCACCACCTTCTCGCCGTCGGCATCCAGCACCGGAAAGCGCGAATGGCCGGAGTCGATGGCCACCGACAGGATGCGTGGCGCCAGGTCGTCTTCCCGCACGGAGATCATCTGGTTGTGCGGCACCATGATGTCGCGCACCTGCAGGTCCGCGACATCCAGCACGCCTTCCACCATCGACAGCGCATCGGTGTCGAGCAGACCGTGAAGGGCGGCATGTTTGAGCATGTCACGCAGCTGCGCGCGGTCCTTGGGTGCGGCCAGGCGCCGGATGCGCCGCATCATGGTCTGCGTCGTGCCTTCCGGATCACTCATGGTGTTTACCGGCGCCGCGCTGATTGCGATAGGGATTGCCAAAACCAAGCCGCTTCAGGACGGCGATCTCGCGCCGTTCCATGCGAGCGGCTTCACCGTCACGTTCATGGTCGTAACCCACCAGATGCAGCGCGCCGTGCACGATGAGATGCGCCCAGTGCGCCGCCTCGGTCTTGCCCTGGTCGCGCGCCTCCCGGCGCAGCACCACCGGGCAGATCACGACGTCGCCGAGCGGCTGCGGGCGCACACCGGGCACCGCCGTCGCCGGGAAGGCCAGCACGTTGGTGGGCTTGTCCTTGCCCCGGTACTGAAGGTTCAGCGCCTGCATGCGCGGCGCAGTAACCACCTGCAGCGCGAGCTCGCAGCCGGTGCCCTTCGCGCCGAGTGCTGCATCGGCCCAGCGCGCCATCAGGTGTCGCGATGGCGCACGCACGCGCGGGGGGATGCGGCAATCGACGATCAGCGCGCCGCGCCGGTTCAAGCCGGGCCTCGTGCTTCATAGGCGCGCACGATGCGCTGCACCAGCGGATGCCGCACCACATCGCTGGAATCGAAATGCGTGAAGGCAATTCCCGCGACGCCAGGCAGGATGTCCAGCGCATTGCGCAGGCCGGACAGCTTGCCGATGGGCAGGTCGGTCTGCGTGAGATCGCCGGTTACCACGGCCTTCGAACCAAAGCCGATACGGGTGAGGAACATCTTCATCTGTTCCGGCGTGGTGTTCTGCGCCTCGTCCAGGATGATGAACGACTCGTTGAGCGAGCGGCCACGCATGAATGCCAGCGGCGCGACTTCAATGATGTTGCGCTCGATGAAGCGGGCGACGCGCTCGAAACCCATCATTTCGTACAGCGCGTCATAGATGGGACGCAGGTAGGGATCGACCTTCTGCGTCAGGTCGCCCGGCAGGAATCCCAGCCGCTCGCCGGCTTCCACTGCCGGACGGACGAGCACGATGCGGCGCACGCGTTCACTCTGGAGTGCCTCCACCGCACAGGCTACCGCCAGATAAGTCTTGCCCGTGCCAGCCGGACCGATGCCGAAAGTCAGGTCGTGGCTGTGGATATTCGTCAGGTAGCCCTTCTGGTTGTCGCCGCGCGCGCGGATCAGTCCGCGCGGCACGCGCGCCGCATCCTCGCCCGTCAGCGGCACCACCGGCGCGGCGCGCACCGATGTCTCGTCTTCGATGTCTGCATGTTCGCGCAGCGCCAGATGCACTTCCGGTAGATCGATCGGCGCCCCGCCTTCGGTCAGCTCGAAGAGATCGCGCAGCACGCGCGTCGCATTGGCGGACTTCTCGCCCATCACCCTGAAATGGTTGCCGCGACGCCGCACTTCAACGCCAAGCCGCTGCTCCACCAACCGCAGATTCTGGTCGAGCGGCCCGCACAATGCCGCCAGGCGGCCATTGTCCTCGGGCAGCAGGTCGAATTCCGCAGGCGGGGCCAGTGTCGCTTCCCGTCGTTGCTTCACGCGCGCAGCTCCGGCTGCGCCAGGCTGGCTGGCAACAGGCGGCCGCGCAGCGAATTGTTCATGGCGGCAGTGATCTCGACATCGACGAAGCGGTTGATGAGCCGCGCGTCCCCATCGAAATTGACCCAGCGGTTGTTCTCGGTGCGGCCCGCCATCTGGCTGGCGTCGCGCCGCGATGGCCGTTGCACGAGCACACGCTGCACACTGCCCGTCATGCCGGCGCTGATGGCGCGTGCCTGTGAATCCAGCAGCGCCTGCAGTCGCGCGAGGCGTTCGGACTTCACGCTGTCCGGCACATCGTCGGGCAGCGACGCGGCCGGTGTGCCCGGGCGGCGACTGTAGATGAAACTGAATGACTGGTCGAAGCCGACTTCAGCGGTGAGCTCGAGCGTCTGCTGGAAATCACGCTCGGTTTCTCCCGGAAATCCGACGATCAGATCTGTGGAAATCGTGATGTCCGGCCGCACCGCGCGCAGCCGTCGCAGTTTCTGCTTGAATTCCAGCACGGTGTAGCCGCGGCGCATCAGCGCCAGGATGCGATCGGAACCGCTCTGCACTGGCAGGTGCATGTGATTGGCAAGCTTCGCGGTGTGCGCAAAGGCATCGATCAGCGTGTCGTTGAAATTCAGCGGATGCGAGGTGGTGAAACGGATGCGCTCCACGCCCGGCATGCCGCTGATCGAGCGGATGAGCTGGCCCAGGTCCATCGGACCGGCGCCCGGCCGCGCGCCTTCATACGCATTGACGTTCTGTCCTAGCAGTGTGATCTCGCCGACGCCCTGCGCAAGGAGCCCGCGCACTTCCTCGAGCACGGAAGCCGCCGGGCGGCTCACCTCTTCGCCCCGCGTATACGGCACAACGCAGTAGCTGCAGAATTTGCTGCAGCCTTCCATGATGGAAACGAAGGCCGCAGCGCCGGTGGCGCGCTGCGCGGGCAAACGATCGAACTTCTCGATTTCCGGAAAGCTGACGTCGATCTGCGCACGGCCGGTTCGGCGCAGATCTGCGAGCAGCTGTGGCAGCCGGTGAATGGTCTGCGGTCCGAATACCAGATCGACATACGGAGCGCGCGCGGTGATGGCCGCTCCTTCCTGGCTGGCCACACAACCGCCCACTCCGATGATCACACCAGGACGTTGCGCCTTGAGCAGACGCCATGTGCCCAGTAGTGAATAGACCTTGTCCTCGGCCTTGTCGCGCACCGAGCAGGTGTTCATCAGCAGGATGTCCGCCGACTGTTCATCGTCGGCGGGAATGAGTCCTTCGGCATCCGCGAGTACGTCCCCGATACGGGTGGAGTCGTACTCATTCATCTGGCAGCCAAAAGTCTTGATGAAATAGCGACCGGGCATGGGACCTTGGATTTGGGGGGAACCCCTATTTTAGCGATTGTGCGGCGCACAATCAGACTTCCGGTGGCCCTTGCGGTACTAATGATGCCGCAATTGATCCTTGTCAAAGCAGTTATTGCCCTCCGCTGTCAAAGTCCAACAACCAACGGAGAGATTGCCCCCATGTCAGCCAGTTCCGGGTTCTACAACGACAAGGTCGTGCGCCAGTTCGTCGTCATGACAGTGGTATGGGGCATCGTCGGCATGTCCGTCGGCGCGCTCATCGCTGCCCAGCTCTACTGGCCCGCCCTGAATTTCGACCTGCCATGGCTGAGCTACGGACGGCTGCGGCCGCTGCACACCAACGCCGTCATTTTCGCGTTTGGCGGATGCGCGCTGTTTTCCACCAGCCTTTATGTCGTCCAGCGCACCTGCCACGTGCGGCTGATTTCCGATGGCCTCGCCGCGTTCGTGTTCTGGGGCTGGCAGCTGGTCATCGTGCTGGCGGCCATCACCCTGCCGCTCGGCCTGACGCAGGGCAAGGAATACGCCGAACTCGAGTGGCCCATCGACCTGCTGATCACGGCCGTGTGGGTGGCGTATGCAGTGCTGTTCTTTGGCACCATCGTGAAGCGCCGGGTGAATCACATCTATGTGGCCAACTGGTTCTATGGCGCCTACATCGTGACCATTGCGCTGCTGCACGTGATCAACAGCATCGCCATACCGGTCGGACTGTTCAAGTCGTATCCGGTATACAGCGGCTCGGTCGATGCCATGGTGCAGTGGTGGTATGGCCACAACGCCGTGGGCTTTTTCCTGACTGCCGGCTTCCTCGGCATCATGTATTACTTCGTGCCCAAGCAGGCCGGCCGCCCCATCTATTCATACCGGCTTTCAATTGTGCATTTCTGGGCGCTGATCGCGATCTACATGTGGGCCGGTCCGCATCACCTGCACTACACCTCGTTGCCTGACTGGGCGCAGTCGCTGGGCATGGTGTTTTCGCTGATCCTGCTGGCCCCGAGCTGGGGCGGCGCGATCAACGGCATCCTGACGCTGTCGGGCGTGTGGCACAAGCTGCGCACCGATCCGATCCTGAAGTTCCTGATCGTGTCGCTGTCGTTCTACATGATGTCGACCTTCGAAGGCCCCATGATGTCGATCAAGACGGTGAATGCGCTTTCGCATTACACCGACTGGACCATCGGCCATGTGCACTCCGGCGCACTGGGCTGGGTGGCGATGATTTCGATCGGCGCCATGTATGCCCTGTGGCCGAAGCTGCTGGGCCTGAAGCAGATGCATTCTGTGCGCTGGATCGACACGCATTTCTGGCTGCATACCGTCGGCGTGGTGTTCTACATCAGCGCGATGTGGATCGCGGGCGTGATGCAGGGCCTGATGTGGCGCGCGACCAATGCCGACGGCACGCTCACCTACACCTTCGTCGAATCACTGAAGGCAACCTATCCGTACTACTTCGTGCGGCTGGGCGGTGGACTGCTGGTGCTGTCCGGCATGGTGCTCATGGCCATCAACTTCTGGCGCACTGCGCAGCTCGCACGTGACATCCCGCTGCAGCCGGTGCTGGTGCCTGATCCCTCCGAGCTGCGCACCGCCGGGAGCCACGCATGAGCAAGCTGCACGAGAAGATCGAGAAGAACGTCGGGCTCATGGCCACGTTGATCGCGGTCGCCGTGTCCTTCGGCGGCCTCGCGGAGATCGTGCCACTGATGTACCAGGCGGAAGCCATCGAGCCATCCCCCGGGGTGGTCCCTTATGCACCGTTGGCGCTCGCCGGGCGCGACATCTACATCCGCGAGGGCTGCTATAACTGCCATTCCCAGATGGTGCGCACACTGGCCTTCGAGACGCTGCGTTACGGCCCCTATTCAGAGGCTGGTGAGTCCGTCTATGACCGGCCGTTCCAGTGGGGCAGCAAGCGCACGGGTCCCGACCTCGCCCGGGTCGGCGGCCGTTATTCCAACGACTGGCATCGCGTACACCTGATCAATGCGCGCGATGTCGTGCCCGAATCCAACATGCCTGGTTTTCCGTGGCTGGCCACCGCCGCGGTGGATGGGACGGTGGTCGCGCGCCGCATGCACGCGCTGCAGACACTGGGTGATCCGTACACCGACGCACAGATTGCGGCGGCTCCGGCCGCAGTAGCGGGCCACACCGAACTCGATGCGCTGGTGACCTACCTGCAGGGCCTGCGCGTGCACACAGCCAAGGGAGATTGAACGTGGTTTCCGGACTGATCACCGCGGTGCTGATGCTGCTGTTCATCGGCGGATGGATATGGGCCTGGAGCCCCAGGCGCAAGGCGGATTTCGAGTCGGCAGCCCGACTGCCTCTGACCGACGAAAAGGAGACCGGGGCATGAAAACCGGGTGGTCGTGGTACGTGATGACGCTGGTGGCATTGAATGTCGCCGGTTGCGTGGCCTTGCTGCTGTACACATCGGGGAAACAGCCAAAGGGCGGCACCGAAGGCACCGGCCACGTCTGGGACGGTGACCTGCGCGAGTACGACAAACCTTTGCCGCGGTGGTGGATCAACCTGTTCTACATCACCATCGTGTTCAGCATCGGCTATGTGGTCTGGTTTCCGGGCATGGGCAATTTCGCCGGCACGAGTGGCTGGACTTCGAAGCGCGAGCACGATGCGGCCGCGGCAGCGGCCACGGCCAAACTCGCCGCGACCTTCCAGCCCTATGCAGGCAAAGCACTGGCCGTCCTGGCCCGCGACCCGGCGGCCATGCAACTGGGACATTCGGTGTTCAGCAACAACTGCGCAACCTGCCACGGCTCGCTGGCGCAGGGCGCGTCCGGCTATCCCGACCTCACCGATAATGTCTGGCACTGGGGCGGCGACGAAGCCGACGTTCTGCACACCGTACTCAATGGCCGCAACGCGCAGATGCCGGCCTGGGGTGCGACGCTCACATCGATGGGCGGCGCCGGGGCCGTGAACGACGTGACCACTTTCGTGCTGTCACTGACCGACCCGTCGCTGCTCGCCACCAACGAAGATGCGGTGGCCCGTGGCGGCAAGTTGTTCGCGAATGTCTGCAGCGCGTGCCACGGCGCCGAGGCGCATGGCAATCCGCAGCTGGGTGCGCCGGATCTCACCGATGGCTACTGGCTCTATGGCCGCAGCCGCGCCGCCATCCGCACGGGCATCGAGCAGGGACGCAATGGCGCCATGCCGGCGCATCTGCCACTGCTCGGCGAGACACGGTCGCGTCTGGCAGCGGCCTATGTGTGGTCACTGACGCATCGCCAGGCGCCATGAGCCCGCTGCGACCCGGTACTGATTTCGATCATGCCAGGCGGTCATCGAGCCAGAAGCTGGGTGCCATCCTGTGGCCCAGCTTCTTCACCGCTGGTGTGGCCACGATGGTGTGCTTCGCGTTCTTCGATCCCGCCGAGCTGCTGGCGCTGGCGGTGCCCGGACACAGCATCAGCCGGGAACTCGGCTACACCGTCGGTTTCTTCCTGTTCTGGGCTGCGACCTGCGCATCCAGCCTGTTCACCTGGATCCTGTTGCGGCCGGCCAGCCGGTTCAACCGGCCACTGAAATAGGCCAGGCGCTTGAATCTCGATCTGCCCGCGGCGAGCAGCAGCAACGCAGGTGCCGCCTACGTCAGCGAATCCAAGATCTATCCCCGCGGCGTGCGCGGGCCGCTGTGGCGCCTGCGCTATGCGGCGGCATTTTCCCTGCTGGGCATCTTCTATCTCTTCCCCTGGTTGCGTTGGGACGGCCATCAGGCGGTGCTATTCGACCTGCCGGCCCGCAAGTTCCACATCTTCATGCTGACCTTCTGGCCGCAGGACTTCCTGTTCCTCGCGCTGCTGCTGATCATGGCCGCGTTGACGCTGTTCTTCTTCACGGCACTGGCCGGGCGGCTGTGGTGCGGCTATGCGTGTCCGCAGACGGTATGGACCGAAGTGTTCATCATCATGGAACGCTGGACCGAAGGACGGCGCATCGAGCGCATGCGCCTGGATGCCGCGGCGTGGAGCCTCGACAAGTTGCGCCGCAAGGCGGCCAAGCATCTGCTGTGGTTCGTGTTCGCGCTGTGGACGGGCTTCACCTTCGTCGGCTTCTTCACCCCGATCGACGACCTCGCCGCACGCGTCTGGCCATTCGCATGGGGCGGATGGGAGACCTTCTGGGTGCTGTTCTACTCGCTCGCAACGTGGGGCAACGCCGGCTTCCTGCGTGAGCAGGTATGCAAGTACATGTGCCCCTATGCGCGTTTCCAGAGCGCCATGTTCGACCGCAACAGCCTGATCATCGCCTACGACCCGATGCGCGGCGAACCGCGCGGCGCCCGCAAGCGGAGCCTGGAAAGCGTGCTGAAGCGCGCCCGCGGCCTGCTCGACAAGGTCACCGCCTTCGACTACGCGTTTCGCGCCAGTGTCCATCCCAGTGCGGCCGATGCGCGCGTGCAGGCCCGCGGCACCATCACCTACGACGCCGTGCACGCCGAGGCGCTGCCCGCATTCGAACCCGCGCAACTGGGCGACTGCGTGGACTGCACGATCTGCGTGCAGGTCTGCCCGACCGGCATCGACATCCGCAATGGCCTGCAATACGAGTGCATCGCCTGCGGCGCCTGCATCGATGGCTGCAATGAAGTCATGGACAAGCTCGGCTATCCCAAGGGCCTGATCCGCTACACGACCCAGAACGCCATCGATGGCATGCCCAGCCGCATCCTGCGCCCACGCATCATCGTGTACGGCCTGCTGCTGGCAATGATCGCAGTGGCGTGGTTATGGGGCGTCTCGCATCGCGCGCCGTTCCTGGTCGAGGTGCTGCGCGACCGCATCGCGCTGTACCGGCTTGGCAGTGACGGCACGGTGGAAAACGCGTACACGATCAAGATCGTGAACAAGACCGATCATCCCGCCCACTTCACCTTGACGCTGAGCGAGGCACCCGCCGGCGCGACGCTGCGCGACCTGCCGTCGCAGATCGTCGCGGCGGCCGGCGAAGTGGTTGCCGTGCCGTTCATGGTCAGCGCCCCGGCTGGCACCAGTGGCAGATCCGAACTCGAGTTCGAACTGGTCAATCGCGATGCCGGCATCCCGCAGGAAGTGGAAAGCAGCTTCTTCGGTCCCGCCACCACACCATGAATGCACACACGCTGCCCGCGGCTGCCGCGACTGGCACGCCCGCCGCAGCCGCCGCGGCAGCCGGTTGCTTCCATTGTGGTGACGAACTGCCACGAGCGCCGGTCCGTGCGCTGATGCAGAACGGCACGGAATCATTCTGCTGCGCCGGCTGCGCGGCAGCGGCGCAGTGGATTCACAGCGCGCGGCTCGATGACTATTACCTGCTGCGCAGTGCCAGCAGCATGCGCGTGGCGGCGGAGCCTGCCGACCTTGGCATCTGGGACCGTGAAGACGTGATCGCACCCCATGTGCGCAACGTGCCGCAGGGACGCGAAATCGTGTTGCTCACCGATGGCATGCGCTGCGCCGCCTGCGCCTGGCTGATCGATCGCGCGCTGGCGCGCGAGGCCGGTGTCAGCGGGATCTGCGCCAACGCTGTCACCGGACGCATCCGTCTGGTCTGGAATCCCGCACTGAACCGCCTGTCGGTCATTCTCGGGCGGCTGCAGTCGCTGGGCTACCGACCTTACCTCGCCTCCGACCTGGCCACCGAAACCGCCCGCCGCCGCGAGCGCAATGGCTGGCTGCTGCGTCTGGGCCTCGCCGGCATCGCGACGCTGCAGGCGATGATGTTTGCCGAAGCGCTGTACCTGGATACGGCGCACCAGATGCCACTGCCCACGCGCGACTTCTTCCGCTGGCTGACCTTCCTGCTCGCCACGCCGGTGGTGTTCTACGCCGGCTTTCCGTTCCTCGCCGGCGCCTGGCACGAACTGCGGCAACGCCGCGCCGGCATGGACGTGTTGGTCAGCGCCTCCGTCCTGCTCGCCTGGGGCGCGAGCACGGTGGAAACGATGCGCGGCGGCGCGCAGGTCTGGTTCGATGCCGCGGTCATGTTCGTCTTCCTGCTGCTGGCCGCACGCATGCTGGAGCAGGGCGCACGGCGGCTTTCCACGGAACGCATCGACACGCTGGCGCGACTGCGCCCGGTGCTCGCGCAGCAGGAGCTGGACGGGAGCATGCGCGAAGTCACGGTGACCCAGCTGCAATGCGGCGACATCATCCGCGTGCCGGCCGGCGAGCATGTGCCAGCCGATGCCACGCTGCTGACGGCAGACGCCGCCTTCGACGAATCGTTGCTGACCGGTGAAGCACGGGAAGTCTGGCGCAGACCCGGCGACGCGGTGCTCGCCGGCTCCCTCTGCAGGACACAGCCACTGCGCCTGCAGGTTACTGCGGCCGGATCTGCCACACGCCTTTCGGCGCTCACGCGACTGGTGCTGCAGGCGCAGGAATGCCGTCCAGCGGCAGCGCGCACGGCAGACCGCATCGCCTCCTGGTTCGTGCTCGGGCTGGTCGGTCTTGCTGTGGTCGCCTATTTCTATTGGCGGACGACGGAACCGGCGCGGGCTTTTGAAGTGGCGCTCGCGATTCTGGTGATCAGTTGCCCCTGCGCGTTGTCGCTGTCGGTGCCCGCCGCGCTGGCCGCCGCCTATTCGCGGCTCTCGGCACTGGGCGTGCTGGTGGTGCGGCCCGATGCATTGCAGACGCTGGCCAGCGTGGACACCATCGTGTTCGACAAGACCGGCACGCTGGGAGACGGCCAGTGGCAGATCGAGCAGGTCACCGCTTTCGACGATCTCGACCCGAACGCGGCGTTGCAAATGGCCGCAGCACTGGAAGGCGATGCCCTGCACCCCATCGCGTCGGCATTCCGGCCTCATGCCGGCCCGCGGACTGCCTCCCAGGTCCGGAACCAGGCTGGCGGCGGCATCGAAGGCTGCATCGATGGCAAGCTGCTGCGCATCGGCACCGCACGGTTTGCTGCGGACCGGCAGGACGATGGTGCCATCTGGCTCGGCACCGGCGCCCGGGCACTGGCGCGATTCACGTTGCGCGAGCAGCCACGTCCCGAGAGCAGCGGCACCTTGTTGCGCCTGCGGAACATGGGCCTGCGGCTGCAGGTATTGAGCGGTGATGCGAGCTCCGCCGTACAGGATTTCGTCTCCCGGCTGGGCGTACCGCTGGAAGTGTCGGCCGGGCGTCTGCTGCCCGAAGACAAGCTCGCCCGCATCCGCGCATTGCAACAGCAGGGACGCAAGGTAGCCATGGTTGGTGATGGCATCAACGACGCGCCGGTGCTCGGCGGCGCGGATGTTCCCATCGCGGTTAGTGGTGGTGCTGCACTGGCGCGGCAGAGCGCCGACCTCGTGCTGCTGAATCCCTCACTGCAACGCGTGGGCGATGCCATCGAACTGGCGCGCCGCACGCGCCGCATCGTGCGCCAGAACCTCGGCTGGGCCATGGGTTACAACCTGGTCGCCGTGCCCATTGCCGCCATGGGCTATATCCCACCCTGGGCCGCCGCGTTCGCCATGGTGGTGTCGTCGCTGACGGTCACGCTCAATGCGCTGCGTCTCGCGCGCGGAAGGCAGACATGAACATTCTGCTTCTGCTCATCCCGCTGAGCCTGATGCTGCTGCTGGCAATCATCGCGGCATTCATTTGGGCCGTGCGCAACGGACAGTTCGAGGATCTGGACACGCCGCCGCTGGATATCCTGCGCGAAACGCCGCCAGAAGATGAACGCTGACCTGCTCGTGCTGGGAAGCGCGTGGCTCAGTGGCGTCATGGGCAGCGCGCACTGTGCCGCGATGTGCGGCGGGATAGCAACGGCATTCAACGGCAAGCGCCCCGCCGCCAGCTGGCTTGACGCGCTCGAACCCAACATCGGTCGCGTCCTGGGCTATGGCATTGCAGGTCTGCTCGCGGGCGGGCTCGGTCACGGCGTCGTGGCAATGGCGCAGTCGCCGCAACTGACACTGGCGCTGCGCTCGGCTGTTGGGCTGGTGCTGGTGGTGGCGGCGCTGCGGCTGCTGGACCGGCGCGGCCGCTTTGCCTTTCTGGCAATGCCCGGTCAGCTGGGCGCGCGCTGGATCGCACCGCTGCTGCGTCGCCTGCGTCCCGGCGATACCGGAACCCGGCGCATGCTCGCCGGCGTGCTCTGGGGCTGGCTGCCCTGCGGCCTGAGTTCCACCGTGCTGGTCGCCGCCTGGTTGCAGGGCAATGCCGTGCAGGGAGGGATGACCATGCTGGCATTTGGACTCGGCACATTGCCGGTCATGGTGCCCCTGACCTGGAGCGGAGCGCGGTTGGGGCAGGGGCTGCAGAAGAGCCAGTTGCGGATTCCGGCAGGCACCATCGTGCTGCTGGCGGGGCTTGCGACGCTGGGTGCCCCGTGGCTGGCGCGCGCTCCGGCAATTCACGGCATTCTGGCCGCATTGGGCTGCCGCAGCCTGGGCTGAAAAGGCCGCCTGGCGGTGGCCGGTCAGGCCTGGCGCTGCAACGGTGGTTCGTGATCGGTGCCCGGCACCTGGGCAAGGCGGCGCAGGCGCTCGACGTCCAGGATGCCCACTACCCGGCCAGCTACCAGGATCACGCCTTCATCCTGCAACCGGGTGAACCCGCGGCTGACTGTTTCGAGCGCGAGCCCCAGATAACGGGCGACCTCTTCGCGACTCATCGGCAGATGCAGCTCGTCCAGACCTGCTTCATGGCGCTGGCAGCGGACGAGCATGCTGTGCAGGAACAGCGCGATGCGTTCACTGGCCTGGCGGCGCATGAGCACCTCGACATGCGCCTGGGATTCCTGCGCGTCCCGGCCAATGATCTGCAGCAGATCCCGTGTGCGTCCGGGGGTGGTCGCGCCGCGCGTCACCAGCACCTGCATCGGCACGGCGCAGACCCTTGTCTCGCTCAGTGCCACCGCTTCCACGCAATGCTCACCCGAGGCCAGAGAGTCCAGCCCGATCAATTCGCCCGGCAGGTGGAATCCGAGTACATGCTCTTCACCCTCTTCCGTGAATGCCGTGGTCTTCAACGCCCCACTGCGCACGATGTAGACGCTGCCCTGGGCATCACCCACCCGAAACAGGGTGGCACCCCGTTCAAGGTGCTGAACCTGACCGGCAAAATCCCGCTCCAGCTCAGTGGGGGCAGAGCCCGATTGCTGGCAGAACTGCCGCAGCGTGCAGGGTGCACAGGCGCGGCGCAACAGCTTCAGGTCGGGTATGGGGCGGCTCATTGCTCCGATGGTGCCACAAGCCGTCTGGCCGCCCCCGGGAAGTCAGAACGGAATGTCGTCATCGAAGTCGGCAGACGGGGCGCCGCCCGTGCGCTCGCTCTGCGGAGCCTGCGAAAAGCCTTTCCCGCTCGATTCACGGCTGTCGCGGGTTTCCTGCGCAGCTCCGCCCCCACCACCGCTGCCGCCGCGGCCACCCAGCATCTGCATTTCGCTGGCGACGATTTCGGTGGTGTAGCGGTCGTTGCCC
>JBDSGY010000444.1:0-8234 GCA_039918755.1 Steroidobacteraceae bacterium | reverse complement strand
AACTCCGAAGGCGGCCGCGTTCCGCGATTTCCACGTGGATCCGGCTGCGTTGCGCGCGTGTCTAGCGGAGAAAGTAGAGCTCCGCGCGTGACGCGAATGTCAGCTGTTCGGCAGGCGTTGTGCCCAGCGCAACCCGTGCCTGGGATACATATCCTTGAGCGCTGTGCAGCTTGGCCTGCGGGTCAGGCTCGTATTGCACGCGGCGCAACGGCGCGCGATCCGCGCTGCGCAGGCGCGTGCCAAGTTCGCTGACGCTGTCGAATGTGACATAGGGGTGCTCGACGTAGTACCCCCATTGTGCTCCGGGAGTTGCTCGCAGGCGCCGACGCAGCGCGTCCCTGGACCCCGTGTGCTCGGGATGAGCCATCTGCCCTAGTGGCCTCTTCAGGATTCGCCGGCACAGGCGCGCGACCCGACCTACATGGCGACCCGCGCCCGCTGGCAGCAGGAACACCCATTCCTGCGGTGCTGCAAGGAATACACGCGCAAACTCTTCGACTGCGCCCTGTAGCGAGGCGCTGCTTTCACTCACTCCCCCCAGGTGCACCGGCTGGACTCCCAACTCCGCGAGCACGGCAATATCCTCCTGCGCACGCGCCAGGTGCTCCACTCCCGTATCCTTGAAGCCTGTATGTGTCGCCCAGGCGGTTACCTTGCCCGCTGGCGCGATGGTGATCACGGTAGCGACTGCGCGCTGCTTGAGTCCAGGCAGCGTGAGTGCGACAAACGCCGAGTAGATGGCGTCGTCAAAGTGGGGCGACACGACGCACAGCGAGGTGCGATCGCCCATCCATTTCAGAAGCTCCTGAGACACTATTCCTGTTACTCCATCCAGAAGGGGCGCTAGGCTACCCGCCCATGCTGAACTGGTCGATGATCATCTGCACGCTGAACAGGCTGCCCCTGCTGCAGGAAGCGCTGCAGACCGTCGTCTGGCAAACTCGTCCGCCGCGGCAGATCATTATTGTCGACTCCAGTGCTGACTGGGAACACTGCCGGGACGTGGTGATGGCAGGGATCGCGAGCCGCCATCCTCAATTCGAGTGGATATATCTCGGGTCGTCTACGCGCTCGCTCACCGCCCAACGCAACATCGGCCTGGCGCGTTGTAGCAGTGACATCGCATTTCTGTTCGACGACGACACTTTCGCTTTTCCGGATTGCGCCGAGCAGATTCTGCGCGTGTACGAGCGTGACGCGGAGCGCCGGATAGGTGGCGTTTCAGCAATGCTCAGTCCTTTCCACCCCGCCCATGAATTGCCTCCCGAGTGGGGCAAGGCGATGCCCGAAAGCTCGGCCGGCCCATCGCAGCGATATTCCCGTCTGGCAGACTTCATGCGGTCGTGGTGGGATCAGTATCGGCTCTTCATTCCATACGACGGGGACTATCACTGGCGCGACACTGAGTGGCTCGGGATGGGCGGCGAGGTCGGGCCCGTGCAGCTGTTCCATGGGTGCCGGATGACTTTCAGGACCGCAGCCATTCGCGAAGCCGGCGGTTTCAGCGAGGCACTCACCCGCCAGTGCTTTGGCGAAGACATTGATGCGAGCTATCGCGTCTCGCGCAGGCATCAACTGGTGGAGGCACGCAAGGCGCTGGTGCATCACCTGCTGTCACCGCGTGCACGCGCCGGCGTTTCTGTGCAGACCACACTCGTGCTGCTGAATGCGATCGTCCTCTACTGGATTCACGCCGCTGGCGGGCGGCCACGTCAGGGTGCGGTGCTGCGGTTCGCGCTGACACGCCTGGGGGCCGAGATGGTTCGCGATATGGTGAAGCCCTGGCGCGGACTGCCGCATTTCCGTGGCATCCTGCGGGCGCTTCCCCGTGCCATTCGACTGAGCCGCTTGTCGAAGCAAGAGTTGCTGCAGGTGTACCCGTCGGTGCAGACAGAGCTACTGGATTCCAAGCGTCGTTAGCTGGTTCTGCGCGGCGCGACGCCTCGGCGACCCTGCCGCAGTACGCCGAGACGCAACAGATCGCCGACCCAGCAAGGCGGGTCCACTGCCGGCTTGCGCTCCAGCAGCCTGCGCAACTGCCACAGCGCCTGCCCTGCCAGCACCGCCAGGTCAACAGCGATGGCACGGACCAATCCATGATTGACCACGTAGTAGCGGCGGCGCGACGCGAACCAGTACCCCGGCAAACGATTAGGCCGTTCCGCGCCGAACCGCACTCCCGTGAGCTGGCCCACGTGGTGCACGGCCCGCGCCGCGGGAACGTGCCAGGTGGGCCATCCAGCACGCAGCGCGCGCAGCGAGAAATCGGTTTCTTCGAAATAGAGGAAGTAGGACTCATCCATCATCCCGATGCTTTCAAACACTTGCCGTCTGATCATCATGACCGCACCCGAGACCCAGCCCACTTCGATCGACTGGTACTGGGTGTCGATCCGCACCAGGCGTTTGCGGATGAGGCGATCGAAAGCGCCCAGGCGCAACTGATCCCCGAATTCCGTCAGCATGCTCGGGAAGCGGAACGCACAGGTCTGGGGCGTGCCGTCCGGATCCTCGCACTGCCCGCCGGCGATGCCAACGTGCGGGGAGGCCGCCATGAAATCCATCAGCGTCCGGATGGCACCGGCGCGGATGGCGGTATCGGGATTGAGCAGCAGGAAATATTTGTAGTCCGGGTACAGCGGCAACGCGTGGCGAAGCGCAAAATTGTTGCCTGCCGCGAACCCGCCATTGACGGGGGAGCGCAGCAGGGTGGCCCAGGCGCTCCAGCCATTGGCGCGAATGGCAGCCTCCACGACCTCGGCAGTGCCGTCTCCCGAGTCGTTGTCCACCACCAGCACGTGGACGCCAGGCAGCGCGGACGCTTCCAGTGCCAGCGCTTCCAGGCACTGGACCGTGAGCTTTCCCGCACGCCAGGTGACAATCGATACAACAGTGGTAACGGGTGAGGCAGCCATCACGAAAATCCATTCGGCGGGTCGAAGAGAATACCCTTCCGATGCCACTTGCGACCATGACATATGTCCGTTTGGACAACTACAGTCCAATTGCAGCTCGGGGGCGTCATACTTCCGATTTGACGGGTAAACAGGACAGGGAATGAGGTTATTGATAACGGGAGCCACCGGTTTCATCGGCCGGAACCTCGTGCGGCAAGCGCTCGCTGCCGGCCATCAGGTGACAGCACTGGTGCGTCGCCTCGACCCGGATCTGCCCTGTGAAACCCTGCAATGCGACCTGCTCGAGAATGTACCCCGCCTGCCAGCGCACGGCTTCGACGCCGCGATCCATCTTGCAGCGGCGTTGTCCGGCTCTCCCGATTACCAGCGAAGGCTCACAGTAGACGGCACGCGCAACCTGCTTGCGGCGCTCACCACAGCCGGAGTTTGGCGGCTGGTCGGGATCAGCAGTCTCGCCGTCATCGATTTCCCACGCCTTGCAGCAGGCGCCGTGGTGGACGAGCGGGCGCCCCGACTGCGAGCAGCACCGGGCATCGCACCGTATGCACTCACCAAGGCAGCCCAGGAAGATCTCTTCTGCGAATTCGGGGCACAACCAGGCCAGTGTGCGACGGTGCTGCGGCCCGGCCTGGTCTATGACGCACGTGTTCTCAGCGACGCGTATTCCGGCTTTCGCTTCGGGCCATTGCACGTCCGCGCGCGACACGACGGGCAGATACCGGTCACTCAATGCGACGCGCTGGTGCGTTGCATGTTGAGCGCGGCGGACATCTCCACAGCGGGCTGCCGCGTGTATCACATACTGGATGAGCCGCTGCCGGATCTGATCGCCTATGTTCAGGAACTGCGACGACGCGGCAACACAACCGGCAACTTTGCGCTCAACTGGCGTTGGTTCCGCGCAGCCGCCGTCATCGGCCAGTTGGCCGCCCGCGCGTTGCCAGTGCCCGAGGTGTTCACGGCCCAGGGGTTTGCCACCCGCTTGAAGCCCCTGCGTTATTCCACCGAGCTCGCGCGGCGCGAGTTGCACTGGGCACCCGCTGCCTTCGACACCCAGCGCCAAGGGCATGTCGCTTGAGGATCGGCTACTTCACCAATACGTATCCGCGCGCCACCGACACGTTCATCCAGCGCGAAGTGCTTGGACTCCGGGCGCTGGGCGTGGACGTGCGCACGTACTCGGTTCGTCGCTCCAGCGCCGAACATGACGTCGGGCCGTTGATCATTGCCGAAAAGGCAAGCACCACCTATCTGTTGCCGGCCGGCGCATTGCGACTGGTGGCCGACAACCTGCGCGAGGTGATGCATTCGCCGAAGTCGTACTTCCAGGCGTTGCGGCAGGCTTGGACACTGAGCCCGCCGGGCATGCGCGCCCACTGTTACCACCTGTTCTACTTCCAGGAGGCGGTGATGCTGGCGCGCCGGATGCGTGCGGACGGCATCACCCACCTGCACAATCAGTTGGGAGACGCGAGCGGCACGGTCGCCCTGCTCGCGTCGACGCTGACGGATATCCCCTTCAGCATTACCTTTCATGGCCCCCACATCTTCTTCGATCCGTTGCACTGGGGCCTGCGCCAGAAGATCCGCCGGGCGGCCTTCATCTGCTGCATCAGTCACTATTGCCGCAGTCAGCTCATGCTCTTCAGCGATGCCGCGGACTGGTTCAAGCTCCAGATCGTGCATTGCGGCGTCGATATCGCACAGTTCGGCTACCGGCCGCCGCGCGAAAATGCCCGTCATTTCCTGTACGTCGGCCGTCTGGCTGCTGAGAAAGGTCTCCCCGTCTTGTTGGAAGCGGCAACGGCGCTCGCCGCGCAGGGTCTGGATTTCGAATTGACTCTGGTCGGTGACGGGCCGGACCGGCAAGCGCTCGAACGACAAATTGCGCAGGCGGGCCTCAGTGCAAGAATCCATTTCGCGGGATACGCCGATCAGGAGGGCGTGCTGCGCTACCTGCAGCAGAGCGACGCGTTCATTCTGCCGAGCTTCGCGGAAGGCGTGCCCGTATCCCTGATGGAAGCCATGGCCTGCGGCGTACCGGTGGTTGCCACGCGCGTGGCCGGAGTGTCGGAGCTCATCGCTGATGGAGAGACGGGACTGCTGGTCCACGCCTCCGATGCCACATCGCTCTGCAGCGCCATGAAGCGATATCTCACCGAACCTCAGCTGCGCCAGCGGGTGGCGGAACAGGCCCGGCGCACGATTGCCGCCGAATTCAACATCCACACCGAAGTGGCGAAGCTTTTTCGCCAACTCGGCGGGACTTCCGGAGCGAGCCCGTGATTCAGAACCCTGAGACCACCTCTGTAGCCGTCATCGGCTGCGGCTTCGTTGCCGATCTTTACATGGCGACCCTGCCCGGATTAACTGGGGTGCGCATCGCGGGCGTTTTCGACATCGACGCCGCGCGCCTGCAGGTCTTCACCTCGCACTATGGTCTCACCGCCTACTCAAGCCTGGACCAGTTGCTGGCGGACGAGCAGGTCACGCTGGTGATAAACCTGACGAACCCGCGCGCGCATTTCGAGGTGTCCCGGCAATGCCTGGCGGCCGGCAAGCATGTTTACAGCGAAAAACCTCTGGCGATGGAGCTGCGGGACGCGCAGGCGCTGGTGGATCTTGCCGCTCAACGTGATCTGCAGATTTCGTCGGCGCCATGCAGCCTGATGAGCGATGCCGCGCAGACTCTCTGGCACGCGGTTCGGACGCGGCCGTTGGGCGACATCCGCCTGGTCTACGCGGAACTCGATGATGGCATGGTGCATCGCATGCAGTACCGTAAGTGGGTGAGCGCCACGGGAGCGCCGTGGCCTTACAAGGATGAATTCGAGGTCGGCTGCACGCTGGAACATGCCGGCTATTATCTTGGCTGGTTGATAGCCATGTTTGGAGCAGTAACCACCGTTACCGCCTTTGCAGACTGTCTGTATCCAGAGAAACTCCGTGGAGAGACCCTGATTCCTCCGGATGCGCCGGACATGTCCATCGGCGTGCTCAAGTTCGAATCCGGCGTCGTCGCACGCCTTAGCACCACCATCGTTGCTCCGCATGACCATCGTATTCGTCTTTTTGGGGAAGGTGGCGTGATCGAGATGGACGATTGCTGGTTCAATGATGCGCCGGTCTATCTGCGGCATAGCCATACCATACGTCGCAAGACATTCTTGTCGCCGCTACGAAGGCGATACCGTGCACCACGGCGACCCCAGCGCGGTGCAGCGACCTTTGGTGCCGCTCGAATGGATTTTTGCCTTGGCATCGGCGACATGCTGGCCGCAATCCGGGACAACCGCGACCCCTACCTGTCCGGTCAGTTCTCGCTGCACGTGAACGAGGTGGCACTGGCACTAAGCAATGCGTCGCGACATCCAGGCATCTATCGCACGACGACCCGTTTCGTCCCGCCCCGGCCCCTGCTGCCATGAGACCGGCATGTGGCATCGTGGTCATTGGCCGCAATGAAGGGCAGCGGCTGTTGCGGTGCCTCGATGCTCTTCGAGACTCTGGAGCGATGTGCATCTATGTGGATTCAGGTTCCCGTGACCGGTCAGTCGTGGAAGCACGTTCGCGCGGCGTGGAAGTTGTGGAACTGGATCCAGCACGTCCTTTCACCGCTGCACGTGCCCGCAATGAGGGTTTCAATCGGATGCGGGCCCTGGCGCCGGAGCTGCGTTTCGTGCAGTTGCTTGACGGCGATTGCGAACTTTCGCCGGGATGGCTCGACACCGCGTGCGAATTCCTTTCTACCAGGGAGGATTGCGGGATGGTCGTTGGCACGAGGTTGGAACGGCATGCCGAATCCTCCTGGTACAACACCCTGCTCGCCATCGAATGGTCTGCGCCGCTGGGAGAAATTTCCTTTTCAGGGGGCAACTTCATGTGCCGGGTGGAGCTGTTCGAACGGCTGGGAGGTTTCAGGGAAGACCTGATTGCCGGCGAGGATCCGGATTTCTGCGTGCGCGCGCGAGCAACTGGGGCGCGGATCTGGCACCACGAAGCGCCTATGCTCACGCATGACGGCAGCATGACGCGCTTCGGGCAGTGGTGGCGGCGCTCGCGCCGCGGCGGTTATGCATTCGCGCTTGGATATGCCCTGCACGGCGGCAAGCCCGAGTTCCATTGTCGCCGGGAGCTTCGCGGTGTGCTGCTGTGGGCCGGTGTCTTGCCGTTGACCGCCGTGCTGGGTGCGCTGTTCATCCATCCCTCGTTGCTGCTGCTGTTGCTGGCGCTTCCATTGCAGATTGTGCGGCTGGCGCTGCGTGGGACACGGAGCCCCCGCAACAACTGGATCTACGCAACCATGGTGACGGTTGGTAAATTCCCGGAGCTGCTGGGTGTGCTGGAATACTTCTACAAGCGCCTGCTGGGCCGTCGACAGCAGTTGATCGAATACAAATGATGCCGTACAGCGGACCTTACTGGCTGATGGGGTTGGCGTTTGACGCCGTGGACATGCGTGGCGCCATGGAACGCATTTATCACGCCGCCCAGACGCGTTCGCGATTGCTGTTCGTCACACCGAACGTCAACTTCGTCGTGCTGGCGGCGAACGACAACCGGTTCCGGGATACGGTACTCCACTCGCAGCTGAGCCTCGTGGACGGAATGCCGCTGGTATGGCTGGGAAAAAAGGTCGGGATCCCCTTCACCGAGCGGGTTGCCGGAAGTTCGCTGCTGGATCGGCTGGTCCTAAGCGAACGCCCCTTGCGGGTATATTTTTTCGGAGGTCCACCCGATGCGGCGCGACTGGCCTCGGAACGATTGCCATCGCTGGGCCCTGGACTCGTGCCCGTCGGCCACTACACGCCTGGGTTCGGCAGTATCGAATCGATGAGCACTCCGGAACTCATCGATTCCATCAATCGCAGCGAGGCGGATTTTCTCGTGGTGGCTTTGGGCGCGAAGAAGGGCCACGAATGGATCGCACGGAATCTCGACCGGCTCCGGACTCCGGTGATTTCGCACCTGGGAGCGTCGGTGAATTTTCTGGCCGGCACGATCGCCCGTGCGCCCCATTGGATGCAGGCGGCAGGACTGGAGTGGCTGTGGAGAATCCTGCAGGAACCCGCGCTGGTGCGACGGTATTGGGACGACGCGCGGCATTTTCTGCCGGCTGCACTGTCGGCACGTCGTGCGACAAAAAACCCGCCCGGACCTGCCACGCTCACTATTCATCCGGATGCATCGCAACCCGATGCATCCAGCAACGCTGCAACCTGGCGCCTGAACGGCGATCTCACACTGGATACTGCCGGAACGTTGCAGGCCGCATTTGAAGCCGCAACCGCGCAGAACGCGGCACCCGCGATTCTG
>JBDSGY010000443.1:0-4146 GCA_039918755.1 Steroidobacteraceae bacterium | reverse complement strand
CCGTGGCTGCTGCTGCTGGCGCTGCAGGTGCTGGTCCTGCAGCGTCAGCGCTTCGGCAACGATTCAAGATCCTGACACGGAGACTCAAGCGCACATGGATTTGTTGCAGGCCCTGATCCTCGGGCTGGTCGAAGGCATCACCGAATACCTGCCAGTGAGTTCCACCGGCCATCTGCTGATCGCACAGCGCCTGCTCGGCATCGAAGCCAGCGACGCGGCCAATGGCTACGCGATTGCGATCCAGGCGGGCGCGATCGTTGCCGTCCTCGGCACCTATCGGCAGCGCGTTGGGGTGATGCTGCAGGGACTGGTGGGTCGTAGCACTTCGGGACTGCAGCTGGCGACCTGCATCGTTGCCGCGTTCCTGCCCGCGGCCATCCTCGGTGTGCTGTTCGATGATCGCATCGAAGAGTATCTGTTTGGCGTCAAGCCGGTGATGGCCGCATGGATCGTCGGCGGCGTGGTGATCCTTGCGCTGTCGAAGTGGGTGAAGGCCCGACGCGAAGGCCTCGATCTCTCGCAGCTCACGTGGCGCGCGGCTGTGCTCATTGGCCTGGCGCAGAGCCTCGCCATGTGGCCGGGCACCAGCCGCAGTCTCGTGACGATTCTCGCGGGTCTCGCAGTGGGTCTTTCGCTTGCGGCCGCAGTGGAGTTCGCCTTCCTGCTCGGCGTGCTGACACTCACCGCTGCCACTGCCTATGCCGTGATGAAATCCGGCAGCAGCATGCTCACCGCCTATGGCTGGCCTGCGCTCATCACGGGATTCGTGGCCGCGTGGATATCCGCGGCACTGGCCGTGAAGTGGATGGTGGCCTGGCTCAACCGCCACGGTCTCACGCTGTTCGCGTGGTGGCGGTTTGCCTCGGCGGCCCTCGCCGCGTGGCTGCTGCTCTAGCGAAGGACTTCAGGACTCGGTGATGAATTTGGTCACGAGGCAGGCATCGAGCCCCTCGATGCCTTCCTCGGAACCGTGGCCGCTTTCCTTCACGCCACCAAATGGCGCTTCGGGCGCAGCGATGGTGAAGCTGTTGATGCCGAGCATGCCGGCTTCCACCTGCTCTCCAATCAGGTTCACACGGCGCGCGTTCTGCGTGAAGGCATACGCGGCGAGTCCGTACGGCAGACGGTTGGCCTTCAGGATCACCTCGTCGAAATCGCGGAACGGGCTCAGCACCGCGACGGGACCGAAGGGTTCGTCATTCATGATGCGTGCGGAATCCGGCACGTCGGCAAGCACCGTGGGCGCATAGAAATAGCCCTTGCCCGGCAGCGCCTCGCCGCCTGCCAGCACGCGCGCGCCACACTTCACGGCGTCGTCGATCATCGCAGCGACGGCTGGCCGCCGGCGGTCGTGCGCCAATGGCCCCATGCGCACGCCGTCGTCCAGGCCGTTGCCCACCTTGATCTGTTTAGCGCGCGCCGCGAAGCCGGCGGCGAATCTTTCGTAGATGGATTCATGCACGTAGAAGCGCGTGGGAGATACACACACCTGGCCGGCATTGCGGAACTTCGACATCGCCGCCATATCGAGCACGGCGTCCACGTCCACGTCGTCGAACACCAGGACGGGTGCGTGTCCACCCAGCTCCATGGTCGTGCGCTTCATGCCCGCTGCGGCCAACGCCGTGAGCTGCTTCCCTACCGGAATCGAGCCCGTGAAATGCACTGCGCGGATGATCGGCGAGGTGATCAGATGCTGCGAGACCTCTGCCGGTACGCCGAACACCACCTGCACCGCGCCATCGGGCACGCCGGCATCCACCAGCGCCTGCGCAATGGCCAATGCGCTGCCCGGGGATTCCTCCGCCGGCTTGAGGATGACGCTGCAACCCGCCCCGAGTGCCGAACCCAGTTTGCGTGCCGGATTGCCCAGCGGAAAATTCCACGGCGCGAAGCCAGCGACCGGGCCAACGGGCTCCTTCACAACCGTCATCCGTACGCCCGCAACGCGCTGCGGCAACACGCGTCCGTAGGCGCGGCGCCCTTCTTCGGCATACCAGTCGAAGATGTCCGCGGACATGCCGAGCTCGATGCGCGTCTCGGCCAGCGTCTTGCCTTCTTCGATCGTGGCGAGACGGGCGATGGCGTCACTGCGTTCGCGCAGCAGGTCGGCTGCCTTGCGCAGGATCTTGCCGCGCTGCTGCGGTCCAAGGGCGCGCCATACGGGCCAGGCGCGGCGCGCGGCGTCCAGCGCGCGGTCCAGATCGGCAGGATTGGCCAGCGGCAGTTCGCCCAGCACCTCTTCAGTGGCGGGGTTCAACACGGGGATGGTGCGGCGACCGGCGGCGTCGAGGCGCTGGCCGTCGACGAGCAGGTAAAGTTGCGGGTATGTCATAGGTGTTGTGCTTAAAATACCGGCCTCAATCAAGGACCAGCCCTTCGGGGAAAAAGAGCGACATGATAAAGAATCCGCCGTATCGCCGCATTGCGACCGAAGAAGCCTGGCTCAGCCGCGACGTCATGCTGGGCTACAAGCGCCTGCTGGCGGACTCGAGCTTCAAGGACCCGGGTTTCCGCAGCCTGTGGGGCTTCTACAGCGGCGCCGTCAGTCCCCGCGCGCAGTTCATCTTCGACCGGCTGCAGGACCTGGGTCCGCAGCGCATCGCCGACATGGACGCCACGGGCATCGATCGCCAGATCATCGCGCTCACGGCGCCCGGCGTGCAGGCGTTCGAACCGGCCGAGGGCAGCGCCCTGGCCATCGACGCCAACGATCAGCTGGCCGAAGCCTGCCGCAAGTACCCGGACCGCTACACCGGCATGGTGTGCGTGGCGCCGCATGATCCGGCCAATGCCGTGAAGGAAATGGAACGTGGCGTGCAGAAGCTCGGCTTCAAGGCCGTGATCATCAATTCGCATACGCATGGCCATTACCTTGACGAGCCGCAGTTCGCGCCAGTGCTCGAAGCCGCTGAAGCCTTGAACGTGCCGATCTACCTGCATCCGCAGACGCCGCCGGCAGCAATGATCGGGCCCATTCTCGATGCGGGCCTCGATGGCGCCGTGTTCGGCTTCGGCGTCGAGACCGGCCTGCACATGCTGCGTGTCATCACGGGCGGTGTGTTCGATCGCTTTCCGAAACTGCAGTTCATCATCGGTCACGCCGGCGAAGCGCTGCCGTTCTGGCTCTATCGCATGGACTACATGCACACGGCCACGGTGCGCTCCAATCGCTATCCCTTCATGAAGGCGCTGAAGCACCCGGTCAGCCACTACCTGCGCAACAACGTCTTCGTGACCAACAGCGGCGTGGCCTGGCAGCCGGCCATCGAGTTCTGCCAGAAGGTGCTGGGTGTCGATCGCGTGCTCTATGCCATGGACTACCCTTACCAGTACGTTCCGGAAGAAGTCGGCTTCTGCGATGCCATGACCATTTCCGATGCGGACAAGAAGGCCTTTTTCCAGACGAATGCCGAGCGGGTTTTCGGCCTGCGATAGAATGGCCGCATCCCACATCGTCGTCCTGCAGGAGAATCAACATTAGCAAGCATGTCTGCGTGCGCGAGATCCCGCGCCCCGAAGCATCCATAGCCGCGGCCATGGCGACTTACGGCGTTGCCACTGTGCACGAGGCGCAGGGGCGCACCGGTCTGCTTGCGCCCTACATGCGGCCGATATTCGCTGGCAAGTCGATTGCCGGTCCTGCAGTCACGGTGTCCTCGCCACCGGGCGACAACTGGATGATTCACGTGGCCGTGGAAATGTGCCAACCCGGAGACATCCTGGTCGTGGCCCCAACCTCCCCCTGCAGCGATGGCTATTTCGGCGACCTGCTGGCCACTTCGCTGCAGGCGCGCGGCGTGCAGGCGTTGATCATCGACGCCGGCGTGCGCGACATCGCCACCCTCAAGCAGATGGACTTTCCCGTGTGGAGCAAGTGCGTCTACGCGCAGGGCACCATCAAGGCGAGCCTGGGATCGGTGAACGTGCCGGTGATCTGCGCCGCGCAGGTCATCAATGCCGGTGACGTGATCGTTGCGGACGACGACGGCGTATGCGTCGTGCGCAGTGGCGAGGCGGCCAAGGTCGCGGAAGCCGCGGCGAAGCGCGTGGCGATGGAAGAAGACAAGCGCCTGCGCCTCGCATCGGGCGAACTGGGGATGGACATCTACAAGTTCCGCGAGAAGCTCGCGGAAATGGGCCTCA
>JBDSGY010000442.1:0-3902 GCA_039918755.1 Steroidobacteraceae bacterium | reverse complement strand
ACGCGGCGATCATGTTGCCGGTTCCGGCAGCGCGTGCGCCGCCCTGATCGGCCCGGAACTCGCGCCGTCGCGAGAACCACATGACTATCATGTTCGCCAGGATGCCCAGCAGCACCTGCGCGACCATGACCGAGACGAAATAACCGATGCCACGGCCGCGCTCGTTGCGCAGCACGGCCTTGTCGACGAACTCGCCAATGATGCGGGCAAGGAAGAACACGAAAGTGTTGACCACGCCCTGGATCAGCGTCAGCGTCACCATGTCGCCGTTGGCCACGTGGGCGATCTCATGCCCCAGCACGGCTTCGACTTCGTTGCGCTTCATGTTGCGCAGCAGACCCGTGCTCACGGCTACCAGCGCCGCATCACGGCGCGCACCGGTGGCGAAGGCATTGGGCTGGGGCGAATCGAAGATGCCGACTTCCGGCATGCCGATGCCAGCCTGGGTGGCCTGTGCACGCACGGTCGCCACCAGCCACTCTTCCGTCGCATCCGCGGGCTTTGTAATGACCCGCACGCCCATCGAGCGCTTGGCCATCCACTTGGAAATCAGCAGCGAGATGATGGCGCCGCCAAAGCCGAACAAGGCTGATACAAGCAGCAACCCGCCCAGGTTCTGGCCGTGGGCTGACAGGTATTTGTCCAATCCCAGCAGGTTCGCCACCAGGGACAGCACCAGCATGACGGCCAGGTTGGTGAGAACGAACAGGAAAATGCGCTTCATTCAGGGCTCCGGATAGGTATACAGCCGCCCGTTATTGGTGGGGTCGGCGGGGCAGAAGTTCAATGCCGTGCGGACGATTGCGGCGGTCAGTAACGGCTGCTGTCTTCCTCGTCGTCTTCCCAATCCTCGTCCTCGTCTTCATCGTCGTCCCAGTCGTCGTCCTCGTCTTCGTCATCTTCGTCTTCGTCGTCATCCGCGGCCTTCGGTTCAGCCTCAGGGGCCACCCAGCCTTCGGGCTCTGCGATGCGCTCGAGATCCATCTCATGCCAGGCGTCGATGTCCAGCTCCTCGATGTCACCGTCGAGGTACTCGATCTCCACCAGCTCCGCGTCTTCGTCCACGGTCAATACGCGGAAGGTCTCTTCTTCCTCCACGTTTTCGTACCACTGGCCTTTGACGGGTTCGTAATCTCTGCCCACGGTCACTCCCGGATATATGCCCTGGCTGCGATATTAGGTGCAGCCATGCTGCTCAAGCAACGGCAGCCGGCTGCTATAGTTGGCGACCCATGCAAGCCCGCACCAAAGCCCGCACCGCTGGAATTTCGCCCCTGGTGGAGGCGCGCCGCGTCGTGGTCAAGGTGGGCTCCGCGCTGCTCGTTGATCAGAACACGGGCCGGCTCAACCGCACCTGGCTCGACGCCCTCGCGCAGGATCTGCGTCGCATGCGCAAGCGCGGGCAGCAGATCATCCTGGTGTCGTCCGGCGCAATCGCCCTCGGCCGCCGGCAACTCGGTCTGCCAGCGGGTGCGCTGCCGCTGGAACAGAAGCAGGCCGCCGCCGCGGTGGGCCAGATCCGCCTCGCGCATGCCTACAAGGAATTGCTCGAAGACGACAACACCGCGGTGGCGCAGGTGCTGCTGACGCTGCAGGACACCGAGCAGCGACGGCGCTACCTCAACGCACGCGCCACGCTGAACGCCCTGATCGAGCTGGGCGCCATACCGGTGATCAACGAGAACGACACGGTGGCAACGGCTGAGATCCGCTATGGCGACAACGACCGCCTCGCCGCGCGCGTGGCACAGATGGCCAGCGCCGATTGCCTGGTGCTGCTTTCGGACGTCGACGGATTGTATTCGGCAGATCCGAATCTCGATCCAGATGCGGAGTTCTTTCCCGAAGTGCGGGGCATCACACCGCGCATCGAGGCCATGGCCGGCGGCTCCGCGTCCGATGTCGGTTCTGGCGGCATGGCCACCAAGATTGCCGCTGCCCGGATTGCAGTGGATGCGGGCTGCTACATGTGCATCGCCTCCGGGCATCCCCAGAATCCGTTGCGCAAGGTGGAGGCGGGCGCCCGCTGCACCTGGTTTGTCCCGGCGGCCACGCCGGTGGCGGCGCGCAAGCAATGGCTGGCCGGTGTGCTGAAGCCGGCTGGCGTACTGCGCATCGATGCCGGTGCCGTCGGCGCCCTGCGGAGGGGGCGCAGCCTCCTGCCGGCCGGTGTGATTGCCGTCAGCGGCAATTTCGAGCGTGGCGATGCGGTGGATGTGGCAGAGGGCGATGGCCGGGTGATCGCACGTGGTCTCTCCGCCTATTCCAGTGTCGATGTTCAGCGCATCATGGGCCGGCGCAGCAACGAGATCGAAGCACTCGTCGGTTTTCGCGGTCGCGATGAAGTCGTGCATCGGGACGATCTGGTGCTGCGCACCGGCAGTGAGGAATCTGCAGGAGCAGGCGGCAAATGAACAGCGTGCAGGCAGTGGAAGACGGCGCCGATCTTGGCGCGATCATGAACGAGCTGGGACGAGCCGCGATGGCCAGTCGCGCGCCGCTGGCACAGTCCTCAGGCGCGACACGCAGTGCAGCGCTGGTGGCCGCTGCGATTGCGATCCGTGCCAGGGCGCCGGAGATCCTGGCCGCCAACGCGCGTGACATGGAAGCGGCGCGGGCACGTGGAATGAGTGCGGCGATGCTGGATCGCCTGCTGCTCGATGCAAAGCGCGTGGAGTCGATGGCGACGGGGATCGAACAGATTGCCGCGCTCGCTGACCCGATCGGCGGCGTGACGGCGGCATGGACGCGCCCCAATGGTCTTGTGATCCAGCGGGTGCGCGTGCCCCTTGGGGTCATCGGCATCATCTATGAAAGCCGTCCGAACGTGACTGCCGACGCTGGCGCGCTGTGCCTGAAGTCGGCCAATCCGGTGATCCTGCGCGGTGGCTCGGAAAGTCGTCATTCGAGCGTGGCGATTCATGAATGCCTGGTGGCTGGCCTGTGGGAGGCGGGGCTGCCTGCGGCATCCATCCAGCTGGTGCCGACCACAGACCGGGCGGCGGTGGGCATGATGCTTGCGGGCCTGGACCAGCAGATCAATGTGATCGTGCCGCGCGGTGGGCGCAGTCTCGTGGAGCGTGTACAGAAGGACGCGCGCGTCCCCGTGATCGGCCACCTGGAAGGACTGTGCCACGTGTATGTGGATCGCGATGCAGATCCGCAGATGGCACGCGCGATCGTCGTGAACGCAAAGATGCGCCGCACCGGCATCTGCGGCTCCGCGGAAACACTGCTGGTAGACAGCGCCAGCGCGCCCACCATGCTGCCGATGCTGCTCAATGCGCTGGCGGATGGCGGTTGCGAGCTGCGCGGTGACGCGGCGGCGCAGGCAGTTGATCAGCGCGTGAAGGCTGCAACCGAGCAGGACTGGCGCACGGAATACCTGGACGCGATCATCTCGGTGCGGGTGGTCGATGGCGTGGAGGGGGCTATCCGCCATATCGCCACCTATGGGTCAGCGCATACGGATTCGATCGTTACGGCGAACGAAGCGACAGCGGAAAAATTCCTGCGTGAAGTCGACAGCGCCATCGTGCTGCACAACGCCTCAACGCAGTTTGCAGACGGCGGTGAGTTCGGGATGGGCGCGGAGATCGGCATTTCGACCGATCGATTTCACGCGCGCGGACCAGTAGGCGTGGAGCAGCTCACCAGTTACAAGTACGTGGTGCGTGGCAATGGGCAGGTGCGCCCCGGCTGACGGCATCACGGCCGACAGACGGGACGTGGACTGATCCACAGCCGCTGCTTCTTCGCTGATCAGTCAGTCAGGGAAGGAGGGTCGCGGCCGCGCCAACAGGCGCGCGGCCAGCGGTTTGCAGGCCTCGAGCACGACCAGCAGCGCAAGTCCGAGTCCGCCTGCCAATGCCATGTCCGTCCAGGCGATGGAGCCGAACTTC
>JBDSGY010000441.1:0-4126 GCA_039918755.1 Steroidobacteraceae bacterium | reverse complement strand
TCTGCTGCAGATGGTGCTGGCCGGCAAAGGTGTGGCGCTGTTCTTCGACATCGAGATTGCCGCGCAGATGCGGGCGGGGCGCGTCCTGCCCTGCGGCCCGGCCTTCGATCCGGTGGCTCGCGTCATGCTCACGAGCGTCAGGGCGCGCACGCCCGAGGCCGCGCCGCTGCTGGCATTCCTGCGCAACGCGGTGCGGCGCGATGATGAAGCTATCGCGACGCAACACGCTCAGCTCGGCCGGCCGGGCCTGTTGGGAAGTGACGACAGTCTCACCCGCATGATCGGCATGTGATCTATCGCTACAAAATTGTCATCACCTGCCATGGCAGCCTGGGGTATAGTCGTGACTCGAGCCTGAAGGCGTTCACGTCTTCTGCGTCTCGATAGTCGTGGAACAAGACCCCCCGTTTCCACGTTATATTTTAGCCCCGTCTTTGACGGGGCTTTTTTTTTGTCCGTCCGTCATCGGGACGCTGCGTATCGAAACTATCAAGGGTTGCCATTATGCGTAGTGCCGTGCCGCGCGAAATCAAGAACCGCGAATATCGTGTCGCCCTCACGCCTTCGGGGGTGCGCGAGCTCGCCGCGGCGGGACATGCGGTAACCGTCGAAGCCGGCGCCGGTGAAGGCGCTGGGCATGCCGATGCGCGTTATATCGCGGCCGGTGCGCGCATCGAGACCGACGTCGACGCGCTGTTTGCCGGCGCCGAACTTGTCGTGAAGGTCAAGGAGCCGCAGCCAGTGGAGTGCCGGCGCCTGCAGCAGGGCCAGGCGTTGTTTACCTATCTGCATCTTGCAGCTGACCGCACGCAGGCCGAGAACCTGATGGCCTCGGGCTGCACGGCGATCGCGTATGAAACCATCACGGCTGCCGACGGCAGCCTCCCGTTGCTCGCGCCGATGAGCGAAATTGCAGGACGCATGTCGATCTCGGTTGCAGCCCACTGCCTGATGAAGGCGCAGGGCGGCGCGGGGCTGCTGCTCGGCGGTGTGCCCGGCGTTGCGCCGGCGCGTGTGGTCGTGCTCGGGGGTGGGGTTGCAGGCAGTCACGCCGCGCGCATGGCGCTGGGTGCAGGCGCCGATGTCACCGTGGTCGATCGCTCACTGCCGCGACTGCGGCAGCTGGCGTCGGAATTCGGCTCGGCTTTGAAGACTGAATACTCCACGGCCGACGCGGTGGAGCGGCTGGTGCAGGGGGCGGATGTGGTGGTGGGGTCGGTGCTGATACGCGGGGAAGCGGCGCCTCGACTCGTGACTCGTCAGATGGTTGAGGGCATGCATGTCGGTTCAGTGCTGGTCGATATCGCCATCGACCAGGGCGGCTGCTTCGAAACCAGTCGCCCCACCAGCCACGACGCGCCGACTTTCATCGAACACGGCGTGGTGCATTACTGCGTGACCAACATGCCCGGTGCCGTGCCGCGCACTTCCACCGCTGCGCTCACCCACGCAACGCTGCCGTACATTCGCGCGCTGGCAGACAAGGGCGTGGCCTCCGCACTCAGTTCGGATCCGCATTTCCGGCGCGGCCTCAACGTGGCCGACGGCGAGATACGCAGCGAGCCGGTCGCCCACGCGTTAGGGTTGCCGCTGCGACCCTAGGCAATGCGGAGGCGGCAGATGAAACCAGACAAGGCTGAGGTTCCCGCGGCTCATTGGCTCGTTTCCCTGCAGGATTTTCTTCGTCTTGAAGCAGCAGGCGGTTTGCTGCTGATGATCGCCGCCGTGGTGGCGCTGCTGGTTGCCAATTCACCGCTGGCCGCGGCCTATGCGGCATTCCTCGATCTGCCGGTGCAGTTCGGCTTCGGCGGTTTCCTCCTCGCGAAGCCGCTCCTGCTGTGGATCAACGACGGCCTGATGGCCGTATTCTTCTTCCTGGTCGGAATGGAACTGAAGCGCGAGCTGCTGGAAGGGCACCTTTCGTCCTGGCGACGGGCGGCCTTGCCGGCCATCGCCGCGGTCGGCGGCATGCTGGCGCCGGCGTTGCTCTACATCGCGCTGAACCGGGGTGACGCGGTGGCATTGCGCGGCTGGGCGATTCCCACTGCCACGGACATCGCCTTTGCGCTGGGTGTGCTGGCGCTGCTGGGGCCGCGTGTGCCCACCGCGCTGAAGGCCTTCCTGCTCAGCATTGCGATATTCGACGACCTGGGGGCGATCGTGGTGATCGCGGTTTTCTATACCGCGTCCCTGTCGCTGCTGGCGCTGGGCGTGGCGTTGCTGATGATCATCGTGCTGGCGGTGCTGAATCGTCGGGGTGTGCAGCGACCTGCCGCCTACGTGCTGGCCGGCATCGTGCTGTGGGTGGCGGTGCTGAAGTCCGGTGTGCATGCCACGCTGGCCGGTGTGGTGCTGGCGATGTTCATACCACTGCGCAGCGGGCCCCGCGAATCCTCGCTGCTGCGTCATCTGGAACACGCGCTGCACCCGTGGGTCGCGTTTGCCATCCTGCCGCTGTTCGCGTTTGCGAATGCCGGTGTTTCGCTGGCCGGGATGTCCCTGACAACTGCGCTGCATCCGGTGCCGCTGGGTGTGGTGCTGGGGCTCTTTCTCGGCAAGCAGGCAGGCATCATGGCGGCGAGCCTGCTGGCTGTGCGCGCGCGCTTTGCAGCGCTGCCGGAGGGCGTGAGCTGGACACAGCTGTATGGTGCAGCCCTCCTGTGTGGCATTGGATTCACGATGAGCCTTTTCATTGCGCAGCTCGCGATGCCGCCTGGCGCTGGACTGGAACGCTTTGGCGTGCTGCTGGGGACGCTGCTCTCCGGCGTTGCCGGCTACGCCGTGCTGCGCTTGGTGTTGCCGCAATCCGTGGCGCGCAACTGAAGCGGCGCGTGTTGTGGCGCATGGCCACATCGGTGAGAATCGCGGCAGCAAAACGGGAGTGGTCATGGCGCGGACTGCGGAAGAACAACGCAATCTCGATCTGGTGCTGGAGATGTACCGCGAGGTGCTGATCAAGATGGACGCGTCCAAGGTCGACAAGTACATCTCTGCCGACTACGTGCAGCACAGTTCCCTTGCGCCGCCCGGGCGCGATGCACTCAAGCAGTTCCTGCAGTTCATCCGCACGCAGTCGCCGGACGCGCGCACCGACATCAAGCGTGCCTTCGTCGATGGCGATCATGTGGTGTGCCATGTGCACGTGATGCGGTTCGCTGGTGACCCAGGGCTGGCCGTGGTCGACATCTTCCGCGTGGCCGGGTCGCAGATCGTCGAGCACTGGGACGTGCTGATGGATGTGCCCGCCAAGCCCGTGAACACCAACTCCCTGTTCTGAACGGGCTACAGGCATGAGCAGGCGGTTTGCGGACAAGGTTGCGCTGGTCATCGGCGGCAACAGCGGCATCGGTCGCGCCACCGCGCGCGCTTATGCGGAAGAGGGCGCGCGCGTCGTCATCACTGGCCGCGATGCGGTGACGCTGGCGCAAGTGGCGCAGGAGATCGGGCCGGGCACGCTGGCGATCCGCTCGGACGTGGCGGACCTGGCGAGCATCGATGCCGCCATCGAACAGATCAGGCAGCAGCACGGCCGCATCGACGTGCTGTTCGTCAATGCCGGCATCGGCACCTTCGCGGCCATTCCCGAGGTAACCGCTGAACTCTGGGACCAGGTGCATGACGTAAACCTGCGCGGGTGCTTCTTCGCCGCGCAGAAGGCGCTGCCATTGATGGGCCGTGGTGGCAGCATCGTGTTCACCGGGTCGATCGGCAGCGTCCTGGCTGCGCCGGGCAATGTGATCTACGCCGCGGCCAAGGCCGGGCTGCGCGCGGTGACGCGTATCTTTGCAGTGGAGCTGGTGGGCCAGGGCATTCGCGTGAACATGGTCAGCCCCGGCCCCACCGAAACCCCCATCATCAACCGCAATGTCGGGATGGATGCGCAGGCGGTGGATGCGCTGCGCCAGATGATGATCGCCAACACTCCGATGCGGCGCATGGGAGAGCCTCAGGAAATCGCACGCGCCGTGCTGTTCCTGAGCTCGGACGAGGCCAGCTTCATCACCGGCGTCGATCTGTTCGTCGATGGCGGTGTCATTGAGTTGTAGCGCGGCGCTGCAGGCGCTGGTCGATTCGCGCCTGGCGCAGTTGCGCGAGCATTCGCCGCAGACCAGCGCGCTGCTCGACG
>JBDSGY010000440.1:0-3694 GCA_039918755.1 Steroidobacteraceae bacterium | reverse complement strand
CCGCCACCATCCGCAACGTGATGGCGGATCTGGAATCCTTCGGCTTTGTGAGTTCGCCGCATACGTCGGCGGGGCGGGTGCCCACGCCAAAGGGCTACCGCTTCTTCATCGACACCCTGCTGCAGGTGCGGCCGCTGGAAACTGCGGCGGCAGACCAGCTGCGCACGCAGTTCCAGCCGGGCGAGGACCCGCGCACGCTGGTCGCGATGGCGTCCCAGCTGCTCTCCAATGTCACGCAGATGGCGGGGCTCGTGTCCTTGCAGGCGCCGAAGGCCGCGTCGCTGACACACATCGAGTTCCTGCCGCTATCGGAACAGCGCGTGCTCGCGATCCTGGTGTTCGACGATCGCGAAGTGCAGAACCGCGTCATCCACATGGATCGCAGCATTTCGCCGGAAGACCTGCGACGCGCCGCCGCGGTGCTGAATGAGCAGTTCGTTGGCCGCACCATGGACGAGGTGCGTCAGGAGCTGATCAACCAGCTATCCGACATGCGCGAGCGGCTGAACCAGGGCATGGTGGACACCATCACGGTGGCGCAGCAGCTGTTTGCCGGCGAGCAGCCGCGTCGCAATGACCGCGAACTGGTCATCGCAGGGGAAACCAAGCTGATGGGCTTCGCAGAGCTTTCCAGCGTGGAAAAGCTGCGGCGGCTGTTCGAGGCCTTCGACGAAAAGCGCGCCATCCTGCAACTGCTCGATCTCAGCCTGCATGGGCAGGGCGTGCAGATCTTCATCGGCCGCGAGTCGGGCTACCAGATCCTGGATGACTGCAGCGTGGTCACTGCGCCCTACAGCTCGGACTCTGGCGCGGTGGGGGTGATCGGGGTCATCGGGCCCACGCGCATGGCCTACGAGCGCGTCATTCCGATCGTCGACCTGACGGCGAAATTGCTTGGCGCGGCCTTGAGTTCTCGCCGCTTGTCCCCATAACTCGCGCCGCATCCAACAGCTGTAATGTGAAGCTGGAGATCAGGTATGTTCTCCAAGCAATTGATTTAAGGAGAGATAATGTCGGAACCTGGCGCCGAACGGCCTTCCCCCGAACGCGTGGAGGCCACCATGGAAGTTGCCGGCCCCCCGGAGCTGGAAGAATTGCGCCAGCAGCTGGCGGAATCCCAGGCGCTGGCTGCCCAGCATCGTGACCAGCTGCTGCGTGCCGCCGCCGAGCTCGACAACATCCGGAAAAGGGCAGCCCGCGACGTGGACCAGGCGCATCGCTATGCGCTGGAAAAGTTTGCGCAGGAGCTGCTGCCCGTGCGCGACAGCCTCGAGCTCGCGGCAGCCAGCGCGCCGGGTGCCGATGTCGCCAGCCTGATCGCAGGCCAGGACGCCACCATCAAGCTGCTGGCGCGCGCCTTCGAGAAATTCTCGATCATGGGCATCGAGCCTGTGGGTGAGCCCTTCGATCCGCAGCGCCATGAAGCCATGGCCATGCAGGAATCCGTCACCGCGGCGCCGGACTCGGTGCTGCAGGTCGTGCAGCGTGGCTATGAACTCAATGGCCGCCTGCTGCGCCCGGCGCGGGTGATTGTTTCCCGTGCGCCGGGAAGTACTTGAATCCACACACTTCCGCTCCCAGATAGAGCTTCAACCAGCCCAGCAGCGGCAATTTTTTGAAGGGATACGAAAATGGCAAAAGTCATCGGAATCGACCTGGGGACCACCAACTCGTGTGTCGCAGTCATGGAAGGGGGCAAGCCCCGCGTCATCGAGAACAGCGAGGGTGACCGCACCACGCCTTCCATCGTGGCGTACACCAAGGATGGCGAAGTGGTGGTGGGTCAGTCGGCCAAGCGCCAGGCGGTCACCAATCCCAAGAACACCCTGTTTGCGGTCAAGCGCCTCATAGGCCGCAAGTTCAAGGACGACGTCGTGCAGAAGGACGTCGACATGGTGCCTTACAAGATCGCAGCCGCCGAGAACGGCGATGCCTGGGTCGAAGTGCAGGGCAAGAATCTTTCCCCGCCGGAGATTTCTGCGCGCGTGCTGGCGAAGATGAAGAAGACTGCGGAAGACTACCTGGGCGAGGAAGTGACCGAAGCAGTCATCACCGTGCCCGCGTATTTCAATGACTCGCAGCGCCAGGCCACCAAGGATGCGGGCCGCATCGCGGGCCTGAACGTCAAGCGCATCATCAACGAGCCCACTGCGGCGGCGCTGGCCTATGGCCTGGACAAGGCTGCCGCGGGCGATCGCAAGATTGCCGTCTATGACCTGGGTGGCGGCACGTTCGACGTGTCGATCATCGAGATTGCGGAAGTGGATGGCGAGCGCCAGTTCGAAGTGCTGTCTACCAACGGCGATACGTTCCTCGGTGGCGAGGACTTCGACAACAAGATCATCCATTTCCTCGCCGACGAGTTCCTGAAGGAATCCGGCGTCGATGTGCGCAAGGATCCGCTGGCCATGCAGCGCCTGAAGGAAGCGGGCGAGAAGGCGAAGATCGAACTGTCTTCCAGCCAGCAGACGGACGTGAACCTGCCGTACATCACGGCCGATGCCGCGGGTCCCAAGCACCTGAGCGTCAAGCTCACGCGCGCCAAGCTCGAATCGCTGGTGGAAGACCTGGTCAAGAAAACCGTCGAGCCGTGCCGCATCGCGCTGAAGGACGCCGGCCTCTCCCCTGGCGACGTGGCCGAGGTCATCCTCGTGGGTGGCCAGACGCGCATGCCGCTGGTGCAGAAATACGTAAAGGACTTCTTCGGCAAGGAACCGCGCCGTGACGTGAACCCGGACGAAGCCGTGGCCGTGGGCGCGGCGATCCAGGCCGGCGTGCTCGCCGGTGAAGTGAAGGACGTGCTGCTGCTCGACGTGACGCCGCTGTCACTTGGCATCGAGACGCTGGGTTCGGTGATGACCAAGCTGATCGAGAAGAACACCACGATCCCGACCAAGGCCTCGCAGGTGTTCTCGACCGCCGACGACAACCAGACTGCCGTGACCATTCATGTGCTGCAGGGTGAGCGCGATCGCGCCACCGACAACAAGTCACTTGGCCGCTTCGATCTGAGCGAGATCGGGCCGGCGCCACGTGGCATGCCGCAGGTCGAGGTCACGTTCGACATCGACGCGAACGGCATCCTGAATGTGTCTGCAAAGGACAAGGGCACGGGCAAGGAGCAGAAGATCGTCATCCGCGCCTCAAGCGGGCTCTCCGAAGACGAGATCAAGCGCATGGTGGCTGATGCCGAGGCCCATGCCGAGGAAGACAAGCGATTCCGCGAGCTGGTGGAAACCCGCAATCGCGCTGATGCGATGGTGCACGCCACCGACAAGTCGCTGCAGGAACTGGGCGAGAAAGTGCCCGCTGGCGATCGCGCTTCGGTGGAGTCCGCGCTCTCGGATCTGCGCACTGCGCTGAAGGGTGAAGACAAGGAGGCGATCGACCGCAAGGCCGAAGCGCTGGCCAAGGCTTCATCCAGCCTGATGGCTGCCGCACAGCAGGGCGCTGCTGCCGCGAGCGGCGGTGGCAATTCCGCGGATGCAGGCGCGGCCCCCAAGAACGACGACGTCGTCGATGCCGAGTTCGAAGAAGTAAAAGACAAAGACCGCCCGGCCTGAGGGCGGGCCTCAAGGGAATTGATAGCGCATGGCGAAACGTGACTACTACCAGGTACTCGATGTAGCGCGTGATGCGTCGGAGGCCGACCTCAAGAAGGCCTACCGGCGCCTCGCCATGAAGCTGCATCCGG
>JBDSGY010000439.1:0-3866 GCA_039918755.1 Steroidobacteraceae bacterium | reverse complement strand
ACGCGCAGGGGCGGCGCATCCTGTCGGTTGAGATGACGATGACCGACCCCAAGTTCTATACCAAGCCCGTCACGCTCCAGAAGCGCTGGGCCCAGGTGCCCAATGGCCGTGTGCTGCCCTACGAGTGCACTGCCGAGACGTGGTACGAGCGCATCGAGGCAATGGCCAAGAAGGCCGGCGTTCCCATTCCTTAAGAATGAATTTGAGGTAAACAAATGAATACGATCATCCGCAAGGCGCTGCTGGTTCTCATCACGGTGACCGCTGGCGCCACTGCCTGGGCGCACCATTCCGCAGTGGCATTCGATTTCAGCAAATCGGTGAACTACACCGGCGTGGTCAAGGGCTTCAGGGCGGTCGAGCCGCACATGAAGATGACCATCGAATTGAAGGACGCCAAGGGCACGCGCGTCGTGAATTTCGAAGGCCACAGCGTCAACAACATGAAGCGTGCTGGCTACAACAAGGGCATGGTCAATGTCGGCGACACCATCACCGTCACCGCCGCCCCTTATCGTGATGGCACCGAAGGTGGCTATGTCATCGGCGCCCAGACCGCCAGTGGCTATTTCGGCATGAAGCCACGTGGCGCCCGGCCGACGGACGTCCAGGCCGTGGGCGAAGAAGTACGCAAAGCGGCCGAAGGCCGCTGATCTCAACTAGAGGCAAGACTGGATAATGGCAAAGATAATTGGTGGGATTGCGACCTCCCATACTCCCACCATCGGCTTCGCGCTCGATGCCAAGAAGCAGCTGGATCCGGTCTGGAAGCCGATCTTCGAGGGCTATGAGCCCGTCCAGAAGTGGCTCGCAGAGAAGCAGCCGGATGTGCTGCTGTACATCTTCAACGACCACATCACGTCGTTCCACCTGGACCACTATTCGCATTTCGCCCTCGGCGTAGGCGAAAAGTTCGGTCCTGCGGACGAGGGTGGCGGACCGCGCAAGCTGCCGCCGATCATGGGCCATCCGAAGCTCGCGGCGCACATTGCGGCCGGCATGGTTGCCGATGAGTTCGACCTCTCGTATTTCCAGGGCAAGGATCTGGACCACGGGCTGTTCTCGCCGCTGTCGCTGCTGCTGCCACATGAAACCGAATGGCCCTGCAAGCTGATTCCGCTGCAGTGTGGCGTGCTCAATCCGCCGATACCTTCGCCGCTGCGCTTCTACAAGTTCGGCCTGTCGCTGCGCAAGGCCATCGAGAGCTATCCGGAAGACCTGAAGGTGGTCGTCGTAGGCACCGGCGGTCTGTCGCACCAGGTGCATGGCGAACGCTGTGGCTTCAACAACACGCCCTGGGACATGGAATTCATCGAGCGCCTCGAGAAGGACCCCGAAGGTCTTACCAAGGTCACCATCGCGGAATACGCGAAGCTCGGCGGGATGGAAGGCGCCGAGGTCGTCATGTGGCTGCTGATGCGCGCTGCCCTTTCGAAGCAGGTCAAGAAGGTGCACCAGACGTACTACCTGCCGTCCATGACGCCGATCTGCAGCGTGATCTTCGAAAACGATTCGGATGATCCGGTGACCGAGACGCACGAGGCATTCCGTGCGCGCATGACGCATCAGTACGATGGACTCGAGAAGATCGAGGGCACGTATCCGTACACCATCGAGCGCAGCGTCAAGGCGTTCCGCATCAATGATTTCCTGCATGAGCTCGTGAAGCCCGAATTCCGCAAGCAATTCCTTGCCGATCCCGAGCCGCTGTTCGAGCAGCATCAGCTGACGGAGGAAGAGCGTGACCTGATTCGTCGTCGCGACTGGCGCGCGATGATCCATTACGGCGTGATCTTCTTCCTGCTGGAGAAGTTTGGCGCAGTGGTGGGCACGACCAATCTGCACATCTATGCCGCGATGCGTGGCCAGTCGCTGGAAGACTTCCAGAAAACCCGCAACGCCCAGGTGCTGTATTCGGTGGCAGGACAGGACGAAGGCAAGAAGAACTGGGACAAGCCGGTCGCCACCACCTGAGGAGTGAAGGTGAGCGCAAGTAAAATGAAGTTCGCCATCTTGGCACTCTTCGCTGGTTCCGCCATTGCCGCTGACGCAACGCTGGAGACTGCGCGCCGCTGCGTGCAGGTGAAGGACAGTCTGGAACGACTGGTCTGCTTCGACCGCGCTTTTGCAGGCGCGCCCGCTGCAGCGGCGGCCGCTGTCTCTCCGGCGGCCCCACTCACCGCGCCAGTGAAGGCCGCTCCCGCCCCCGTGCCTGCGGTCGTTGCCGCACCGCCAGCCCTGGGCGACGACAGCGTCAAGCGCAGCGTGAAGACACGCGAGGCCGAAGCGGGACCCACCAGCCTTACCGCTGTCATTACCGAGCTTAAGGAGACACGCCCCAGTGTGTTCCGGATGACGCTGGACAATGGCAATGTCTGGCAGCAGATGGACCTCGAGTCCCTGTTCTATGTGAAAGTCGGGGACACGGTGAAGATCGAGAAAGGCCGCATGGGGGGCTATCGCATGGCCCGGGTGAGCGGCAACGGCAGCGGTTGGGCCCGGGTAAACCGGGTCAAGTGACCATATTCGATCCTGTTATACGAATAAGCGCGCTTAGGCTTTTTCTGGCATAAAAAACCCCGTAGCCTTGCCGTCCCCTTTCCACGTCTAGAGGGCCGGATGGCCGCGATTGCAACCGAGCGCGTTCTGCAGGTTCACCACTGGAACGAAAGCCTGTTTTCGTTCCGCACCACGCGTGATCCCGGCTTCCGCTTCGAGAATGGCCACTTCGTCATGCTGGGCCTCCCCGTGGATGGCAAGCCCCTGCTGCGTGCCTATTCCATTGCCAGCCCCAACTGGGAAGAGCATCTGGAGTTCCTCAGCATCAAGGTGCCGAACGGTCCGCTGACGTCGCGGCTGCAGCATCTGAAGGTGGGCGATGAAGTGCTGGTCAGCCGCAAGCCCACCGGCACACTGGTCATTCATGACCTCAAGCCCGGAAAGAACCTTTATCTGCTCGGCACCGGCACGGGCCTCGCACCGTTCATGAGCATCATCCAGGACCCCGAGACCTACCAGCGCTTCGACAAGATCGTCGTCGCGCATGGTGTGCGCAAGGTGAACGACCTGGCTTACGAGCAGTTCCTCATCGAGCACATGCCGAAGCACGAGTTCCTGGGCGAGCTGGCGCGCGCGCAGCTGATCTACCACCCCACCGTCACGCGCGAGCCGTTCCGCACGCAGGGCCGGCTGACCGATCAGATCGCCGACGGCAGTCTGGCGGCACTGGCCGGACTACCGCCGTTTGACGCGGCTGCCGATCGCTTCATGCTCTGCGGCAGCCCGGGCATGCTGCAGGACTGCCGCACGTTGCTGGACCAGAAGGGCTTTACGGTTTCGGCGCGCACCGGCGAGCCGGGCGACTATGTGATCGAGCGCGCCTTCGTAGAAAAATAGCGCTCCGGCGCAAGGTCAGGGGGAGTGATGCAGGGGAATTCGACGGGCCGCGTGCTGTTCGCGAGCCTCATCGGCACGACCATCGAGTTCTTCGATTTCTACATCTATGCAACTGCGGCGGTGCTGGTCTTTCCGAAGCTCTTCTTCCCCGCGTCTGATCCTGCATCGGCAACCCTGCAATCCCTGGCCACCTTTGCGCTGGCGTTCTTCGCCAGGCCGGTCGGCTCCGCCGTCTTCGGTCACTACGGCGATCGCATCGGTCGCAAAGCCACACTGGTTGCCGCATTGCTGACGATGGGCCTGTCGACGGTGCTGATCGGTCTGCTGCCCACCTATGCGACGGCGGGCCTGCTGGCGCCGGCATTGCTGGCCGTGTGTCGCTTCGGCCAGGGTTTCGGCCTTGGCGGCGAGTGGGGCGGGGCGGTGCTGCTGGCCACGGAGAATGCGCCGCCCGGCAAGCACAACTGGTA
>JBDSGY010000438.1:0-4520 GCA_039918755.1 Steroidobacteraceae bacterium | reverse complement strand
TTCGAGGCCAGCTTCTGGTCTGGTGGCGACCTCGGATCGCTGTACCGCTCGCTGGAAGCCAAGGGCGGCGCCACCGGCATGAGCAGCATCTTCGAGCTGGGCTTTCGCGAGTTCGCGCGGCTGCGGCAGAGTGGCGTGCCTTCCGACCAGCTTCTGGAAGGGGCGCGGCGTGCCATGAAAGTGGCGCAGCTGAAGGAGCTCGAGCGCCTCGAACACAATCTCGCCACGCTTGCGACGATAGGGTCGGTCAGTCCCTACGTGGGGCTGTTCGGCACCGTGTGGGGAATCATGGGCACGTTTGTGGCGCTGGGCGGCGTGCAGCAGGCAACGCTTGCGACCGTGGCGCCCGGCATTGCCGAAGCGTTGATCGCCACGGCCTTCGCGCTGGTGGCGGCGATTCCGGCTTTCATCGCCTACAACCGGTACGCCGACAAGGTCGGCCGGCTTGAACTGCGCTACAACGCGTTCATGGAAGAGTTCTCCACCATCCTGCAGCGGCATGCCAGCAGGCCCGGGGCGGCGATCCCGGAAGCAGGCTAGATGGATGCGGCTCCGCGCAAACGCCGGTTGATGTCCGAAATCAACGTTGTTCCCATGATCGACGTCATGCTGGTGCTGCTGGTCATCTTCATGGCCACCGCACCGCTGCTGACACAGGGCGTGAAGGTGGAGCTTCCGAAGGCAGGCGCCGAGCCCTTGCCGATGCGCACCCAGAAAGAGCCGCCGCTGATCCTTTCGATCGACAGCGAGGGTCGGCGCTTCCTGAATACCGGTGGCAGGACAGACGATGCGCTCGAGGACGGGCAGTTGCAGCAGTCGGTGCGGGCGGCGCTTGCCGCCGATGCAAATCGCGATGTCCTGATCCGCGCCGACACCCGCGTTCCCTATGGCAGGGTGGTGGGCGCCATGGTCATCCTGCAGGCGGCTGGCGCCAGCAAGCTGGGCTTTCTGACCGATCCCCTGCCGCAAGCCGCAGCCCGCACGCCGTGACCGCCCCGGCCCCGCGCAGCGGCTGGTCCTCCTGGTCGCTTTCGGTTCTGCTGCATCTCGCGCTGGTGGCCATTGCCGCCGGCTTCTGGTTCTGGAAACGCGAGACGCCACCGCAGGAGCAGCGGCTCGCCATCGAGGCGTCCGTGGTTACCGCACTTCCCGCCACGCAGTCCGCGCCCGTTCAATCCGCACCGGAACCCGAACCTGAGCCGGAGCCCGTGCTCGAGCCGCCCCCCGATCCTCAGGCAGAGGCACTGGCGGCGGAGCAGGCAGAACGCGAAGCAGAGTCGCAGCGCGCCGCCGACGCCGCACGTGTCGCCGAAGAAAGACGTGTTGCCGAAGAGCGCCTTGCCACCCAGCGTAGCGCGCAGGAAGAGGCCGCCCGGCGCAAGACTGAACAGGCCGCGAGGGACAAGGCCGAGCGCGAGAAGCGGGATCGGGAGAAGGCCGAGCGTGACAAGGTGGAACGCGAGAAAGCCGAGCAGGAGCGCAAGCGGCGTGAGCTGGCGCAGGCTGAAGCTGCGCGCACCCAGCGCGAAGCGCAGCTCAACGCGCAGATCGCCGCCGAAGAGCGCATCGCCGCGGCACGCGCCAGCGGCCAGATGGCCCAGTATCTGTCGCAGATCACTTCGCGCATCGAACGGGCGTGGAAGCGTCCTCCCAGCGTGGTTCCCGGGCTGCAATGCGAAGTGCGGGTGACGCAGGTGCCCAGTGGGCAGGTAACCGCGGTGCAGGTCGGGCGCTGCAACGGAGACGAAACCGTCCGCCAGTCCATCGAGGACGCGGTGTATCGTGCTTCGCCATTGCCGCAGCCTTCCGATCCCGCCTTGTTCGATCGGAATCTGACCATTACCTTCCGGCCGGAGAATTGAGTTGGCAGGAGACATGAAAATCATTTCCAAGGCTCGATCGCTGCTGCTGTGGCCATGCCTGATGCTGGTGTGCACCGTCGCGCAGGCAGAGCTGAAGATCGACATCACCCGCGGCGTCACGGACCCGGTGCCAGTGGCGGTGGTGCCTTTCGCGCGCAATGTGCCTGCCGACGCCGGCCTCGATATCGCGGCGGTGGTGCAGCGGGATCTGGAAAGCAGCGGTCGGTTCCGCGGCGTGGAGCGCACCGCGATGCCTGCGCAGCCCGGCCGCAGCGCCGACGTGGACGCGGCCAGCTGGCGCGCAACGCGCGCCGATTACGTGGTCGTCGGCCGGGTTGCGCCGGCAAGCGGCGCAACCGTCACGCTGCACTTCGAACTGGTGAATGTGCTGACCGGGCAGGTGCAGCTGAACGAATCCGTGACCGTGCCACAGGGCGCCGTGCGCAACGGTGCGCATCGGGTCGCTGATCGCCTGTTCGAGAAACTGACCGGTGTGCGCGGCGCCTTCGCCACGCGCATTGCCTATATCTCGGTGGATGGCGCACCGCCGAACCAGCGGTATCAGCTGCTCGTCGCCGATGCCGATGGCGAGAACTCGCGCATTGCCATGCAGTCGAGCCAGCCGATCATGTCGCCCGCCTGGTCAGCCGATGGTGAATGGCTGGCCTACGTGTCCTTCGAAAATCGCGTCGCAGCGGTATTCGTGCAGCGTGTACGCAGCGGGGAGCGACGCCAGGTGTCGGCCCGTGCAGGCGTGAATGGCGCACCGTCGTTCTCGCCCGATGGCCGCAAGCTCGCGCTCACGCTTTCGGGCAGTTCGGGCAACCTCGATGTCTACGTGCTCGACCTGACGTCGCAGTCCCTGACGCGCATCACCGACGATCCATCCATCGACACGGAACCGTCATGGTCGCCCGACGGGCAGATGCTGTACTTCACCTCTGACCGGGGCGGCGCGCCTCAGATTTACGCGGCTGCGCCACAGTCCGGCGCGCGCGCGCGGCGCATCTCTTTCGGTGCGTCCTACGCCGCCCGTCCACGCGTGTCGCCCGACGGCAAGCAGCTGGCACTGATGACGCAGGAAGGCGGAGCTTTCCGCGTCGGCGTGATGGATCTGGCGAGCGGACAGCTCACCACGCTGTCACGTGGCAGCCTTGACGAGTCGCCGAGTTTCGCCCCCAACGGTGCGGTGCTTATTTATGCCGGACGCGAACGCGGCCAGGGAGTTCTCGCCACGGTATCGGTCGACGGCCAGGTGAGCCTGCGGCTCAAGTCGGATCAGGGTGAAGTTCGTGAGCCGGTCTGGGGGCCGTTCGCGAATTGACATGTCATAATAGGCAACAAGCCCGATGTGGGCCTGGGAGCGACAATTGAATCGTAAATTCCTGTTTGTCTTGATTTCGACGGTGGTCCTGGCGGCAGGGTGCGGCAAGAAGCCCATCAAGGCCGATGCGCCTGCCGATGCCGGCGAAACCGTGGCCACTACGGCTGGCAGCGGTGCACAGAGCTCTGGCGTCGCCACGGTCAACGCGGGCGGTGGCGCCAACGCCGCCGGGGCATTGGGTCCCGATGGCGCGCTGGGCGCGCAGCGGGTGATCTACTTCGATTTCGACAGCAGCGATATCCGCAACGACTACATCGATGTCATTGCGGCGCACGGCAAGTTCCTGGCGGGCAACGCCACGGTGCGCGTGCGTCTGGAAGGACATACGGATGAACGTGGTTCGCGTGAGTACAACATCGGCCTGGCCGAGCGCCGCGCGCAGACGGTGCGCCGCGCGCTGGCGCTGCAGGGTGTGCAGGAAGCGCAGGTCGCGACGGTCGCGTACGGCGAAGAACGTCCTGCCGCTGCGGGCAGTGACGAGAACGCGTACTCGAAGAACCGCCGGGTCGAGATCGTCTACATCAACTGACCGGAGAAGACGATGCGATTCGGCCTCATCGGTGTCGCTGCTGCATTGTTGCTTGCGGGGTGTGCGCTCACGCCTGAAGAAGACCCTGTGCAGGTGCGGCTGGCCGATCTGGATTCGCGCGTAGGACGCATCGATCGCATCGTGTCGAACCAGAGCCTGATCCAGATGGCGCAGCGCGTCGATGGTCTGCAGGAAGAGGTGCGCGGCCTGCGCGGTCGGATCGAGGAACTGCAGAACGAGAACGTGAAGCTGCGCAAGGATCAGCGCGACCTCTACACCGATCTGGACAAGCGTCTGAACTCGGCGGCTGCGGCAGCAACCGCGGCGTCGGCAGCGGCAACTGCGCCCTCAGTGGCGGCCACCACCGGTGGCGATGAGCAGACGCTCTACAACCGCGCCTTCGATCAGCTCAAGGCGCGCGATTATGCGGCAGCCGTGGAAGGATTTCGCAGCCTTGCAGCGGCGTATCCGAACGGCGCGCTGGCTGACAACACGCAGTACTGGCTCGGCGAGGCCTATTACGTGACGCAGGAATACGACCACGCAACCGCCGCCTTCCAGCGTGTGCTTTCCGTCTGGCCTAATTCACGCAAGGCTCCCGACGCGCTGCTCAAGCTGGGTTATACCCAGGCGGAACAGGGCAAGCTGCCGGCTGCGCGCGTCACCCTGCAACAGGTGGTCAGCAAATATCCGGATTCGGATGCCGCCAGACTGGCGGCAGAGCGGCTGGCCAAGCTGCCAAAGC
>JBDSGY010000437.1:0-4183 GCA_039918755.1 Steroidobacteraceae bacterium | reverse complement strand
GGCGTCGGCGAACACAGCCACGAGCTGGCTCTGCAACTCGGGATGGCGGAGCACACGCCTGTTGAAATCGATGAGAACGGCTTGTCCCGCTGCGTGCACGGCGCGCTCGTCTACGAAGCAGATGCCGCTGCCCTTCGGTTTCGGTTTCCCCAGCGTCTGGCACGCGGCGGCCTGCGCGCCTTCGTGGCGGCGCCGTTGCTGGTGGAAAGCAGGGTCTTCGGCGTGCTGATCGCAGCGAGACGTGAAGCCAACAGCTTCAGCAGCGGCGAATGCGAGTTCTTGCAGCAGCTCAGTGAGCATGTGGCCCTGGCCGCGCACCAGGCGCACCTGTACACCGCGTTGCAGGACGCCTATGACGATCTGCGCCACACACAGCAGGCGGCCATGCAGCAGGAACGACTGCGCTCACTCGGACAGATGGCCAGTGGCATTGCGCATGACATCAACAATGCCATTTCGCCGGTGGCGCTCTATACGGATTCACTGCTGGAGCGGGAGCTCAACCTCAGCCCGCAGGGTCGTGGCCAGCTCGAGACCATCCAGCGAGCGATCCACGACGTCGCAGCTACGGTCTCGCGTATGCGGGAGTTCTATCGGCAACGTGAGCCGCAGCTCATGCTGGCGCCGGTGCAGCTGAACGATCTGATTCCCCATGTGGTTGAACTGACGCGGGCAAACTGGAGCAGCATGGCGCAGCAGCGCAGCATCACCATAGACCAGCAGACGGATCTTGATCCTGATCTCCCGGTGATCATGGGGGCAGAAGGTGAAATCCGCGAAGCCCTGACCAATCTGGTCCTCAATGCGGTGGATGCGATGCCGGAGGGCGGAACGCTCACTCTGCGCACCCGGTTCGTTGAAGGCGAGCGCGTGCAGGTCGAGGTCACGGATACGGGAGTTGGCATGGACGAAGACGCGCGCCGCCGCTGCCTGGAGCCGTTTTTCACGACCAAGGGGGAGCGGGGCACCGGACTTGGCCTCGCCATGGTCTATGGAATGGTGCAACGGCACAGCGCCGAGGTGGACATCGAAAGTGCGCCCGGCCGTGGCACAACGGTGCGACTGAGTTTTGCAGCCAGCCAGAACGGCCTGGCTCCGGACCAGTCGGCGATCCTGGCACCCTCAACCGAGTTGCGACTGCTGGTCGTGGATGACGATCCGGTGCTGTTGCGCACGCTGCGCGACACGCTGGAGGCAGACGGTCATTCAGTGGTCACTGCCAGCGGTGGTCAGCAGGGCATCGATCTGTTTCGTGAAGCGGTCAACCTCAAACAGCCGTTTTTAGCGGTCATCACTGATCTGGGAATGCCCTACGTGGACGGCAGGCGGGTGGCGAGCACACTCAAGCAGATGTCACCGGCCACACCGATCATCATGCTGACAGGCTGGGGGCAGCGGCTGGTGGCCGAAGGCGATATCCCGGCGCATGTGGACCTGGTGCTGAGCAAGCCGCCCAAACTGCGCGATCTGCGCGAGGCGCTGGCTCAGGTCTGCGCCCCGGTGGTGTCCTGAAGTGCGGCCCGGATCGGTAGTGCGAACTGCAGGCGTGCACCGGCATCCGGCGCGCCCTCTGCCCAGACACGTCCGTGATGGCGGGTAATGATGCGATGAACGATTGCCAGGCCCACGCCTGTGCCGGCGTACTCGTCCGCACTGTGAAGCCTCTTGAATACACCGAACAGCTTGTCCGCATAGGTCATGTCGAAGCCGGCACCATTGTCCTGCACCGAGTAGATGGTCTCGTTGCCTTCAAGGCGGCCGCTGATGACGATGTGCGGCGTGGCGCGTTTGGCGCTGTATTTCAGCGCGTTGCCAATCAGGTTGGACCATACATGCCGGATGACGCCGGAATCGCCGGCCGTCGGCGGCAGGTCCCCGATGTCGATATGCGGCTGCGGCCCCTCATGAACTGCAAGTGCTTCGGCGGTTGCCGCGCGCGCCAGGGCGTTCATGTCCAGCCGTGACAGATGCAGCTGCTGTCTGGTGGCGCGCGAAAAAGCCAGCAGGCCCACGATCATCTGATCCATGTTGCGGCTGCCGTCGCGAATGACGCCGACTATATGCGCACCTTCTTCGCCCAGCACTGTTCCGAACCGCTCTTCCAGCATGTCCGCAAAGCCTTTCACGAACAGCAATGGTGCCCTGAGGTCATGCGAGATGGAATAGGAGAAGGACTCCAGGTCGCGATACGCGGCAGCCAGTTCCAGGGAGTGCTGCTTCTCGCGTTCCTGCAGGATCGCGTTCTCGAGGCGCAGACGCTGCAGATCCAGCGCGCGTGCAATAACCGGCAGGATCACATTGAGCCGGAAAGGCTTAAGGATGTAATCCAGTGCGCCGCTCTGCATCGCCTGTACGGCGGTGTCGATCGTGCCATGGCCGGTCATGACAATGGCGCCCATGTCCTTGTCTACTGCACGCGCGGCGCTGATCAATTCGATGCCGTCAATGTCAGGCATCATCAGGTCCGTCAGCAGCAGATCGAACTGACCTGGTCGCAGCGCATCGAGGGCTTCGCGGGGCGAGCAGAAACCCTGAGTGGTGTAGCCCTCCAACTGCAGCGTCTCGCAAAGCGCGCGCAGGTTGGCGGTCTCGTCATCGACGATCAGTAATCGCCCGGTATTAGGCTGCCTGACATGCATTTCGGAGGCTTCCACAATGGGTTGCGCCAGGGCTCACCCGCCCGCCGTTATCGGCAGCGCGGTATCGCAACAATAACATGTCCCGCTTGCCCTGCCTTCCAGTCCGCCGCGTGTCCTACAAAGTGATCGTGGTACGTTCAGGCTCTGTCCCAGAGCTGCATTGAGCATGTGGCCCGTCCGAATGGCCGCGCTTGGATACTATGGTTGACGCACAGAGCCCAGCGATCCGCATACTCTTCGTCGAAGACCAGAAGGTCGACGCGGAGCTGGCGATCCATAAGCTCAAGCGCGCCGGCATCGCCTGCGAGTGGCGTCGGGTGGAAACCGGGCCGACGCTGACCGATGCATTGGCCGAGTTCGCTCCCGACATTATTCTTTCCGACTTCTCGCTGCCACATTTCGACGGCATGGCGGCGCTGCGGATAGCGCAGGCGCAGGCCCCAATGGTTCCGTTCGTGTTTCTCTCCGGAACCATTGGCGAAGAACGCGCGATCGACGCACTGCGCGCTGGCGCTGTCGATTATGTGTTGAAGGAGAATCTCGCCAGACTGGCACCCGCGGTGAAACGCGCAATCGCCGAAGCGGCTGCGAATGTCACGCGGATCAGGCAGGAAGCGCAGATAGAGCGACTGAACCGCGTGCTGCGCATGTTGAGTGGCATCAATAGCCTGGTGCTGCGCATCCGCGATCACACCGAGCTGCTGCGTGAAACTTGCCGGCTGGCGGTGTCCGTAGGTGGTTACTCGGTGGCGGTTGCATCATCGCGGGTGCCCGGCTTTGCATCGATACAACCCACGGCCTGGAGTGGCATCGACGATGCGATGACCGAGCAGTTGCGCGCCTACATCGCGGAGTCGGTCAGCCGCAATACAAGTGTCATCGGACGCGTCATCCGGACCGGCAAGGAATTCGTTTGCAACAACACCGCAAGCCTCGCGGCCACCGCCACATTCGATTCGCTTATGCTGCATGCCGGCCTGCTGTCGGTGGTGGCGCTGCCCCTGGTCGTTGACGGTTCCGTGATCGCGCTGCTGGTGCTGACCGCGCGTGATTCCGATGTGGTGGTCGAAGAAGAGATGGTCATGCTGCGCGAGGTGGCGGGCAACCTGTCATTCGGCCTGCAGTATCTGCAGCGCGACAGCGCCGCCCGTTTTCTGTCCCAGTTTGACCCACACACCGGACTCGCCAAGCGCCAGCTGTTCTGTGAGCGCATCCAGAAGGTGTTGGCGAGCGCCGGTGAAAAGGTTCGCCAGGCGGTGGTCGTCATGGACATCGAGCGGCTCAGTGTGATCAACGATTCATTCGGCCGCCGCACCGGAGACCTGCTGGTGCAGCATGTGGCGGAGCGGCTGAAGAATCATTATCCAGAGTCCGATCAGATCGCACACTTCAATGGTGGAACCTTTGCACTGGTGCGGCCGCAGGGACAGCGCAGTGCGGAAGCGATACAGGCCGCAGCCTACAAGCAGGCCGATATCATCTTCAGCGAGCCATTGCTGATAGAAGGGCGGCCGATCCCGGTGACGGTCAGGACCGGATATGCG
>JBDSGY010000436.1:0-5514 GCA_039918755.1 Steroidobacteraceae bacterium | reverse complement strand
TCAGGCCTGTTGGAGACTGCACGTAGGCCGTTACGAGTCGCGCGCGTTGCGCGGCGGTCGGCCAGTAAAAAGTCTCCTTCATGCCCAGCGGCTGGAACACCCGCTGCTGGAGGAAATCGCGGAAGTTCTGTCCGGAGGTGATCTCGACGATGTGCGCGATCACATCAATGCCGGCAACTGCGCTGTAGGCCCAGCGTGTACCGGGCTGGAATTCCAGCGGCGTCGCACTGAGTTCCTCGACCCACTTCAAGCCGATGTCGTGCCGCTTGATGAACGACGCGTTGCCGGCGGCATTGCCATTAGGTCCGCTCATCAGGCCGGAAGTGTGCGTGAGCAGGTCGAGCACGGTGATCTCGCGCTCGGCTGGCACGGTGTAGTAATTCAGTGGCGCGGGCCGTCCGGCAACCGGTGGACCCTGGCGTGGAGCACGCGGCACGGCAACCTGCATGTCGCGAAACGACGGAATGAATTGACTCACCGGATCAGTGAGCCGCACCTTGCCTTCCTCGACCATCATCAGCAGCGCCGTGGCAGCCACCGGTTTCGTCATCGACGCAAGGCGGAAGATCGAGTCCTTCTGCATCGGCTTCCTGGACACGAGATCCATCACGCCCTGTGCCTGCAGGTAGACGATCCGGCCATTGCGCGCGACCAGCGTCACGCCGCCGGAAATCTCACCGGCCTGCATGGCGCGATCGATGAATTGGTCGATGCGCTGCAGTCGCTCGGCAGAGAAGCCCGCCTGTGCGGGTGTGGCAGTCTGCGCCTGTACCGGCAGTGGCAGTGGCGCCAGCAGCAATGCCATGGCAATTGGCGCGAGCCAGTTGCGGGCCACAATCGGATGCGTGTTCATGATCCCCCCTTTTTGCTCGTCTGTTGTTCGCGACCGGATTGTCTACCCACCTGACCTGCTTGTCGAAGGTCATGGGTGAGCCCGCGCTGTGCTAGCTGCCTCTACTCGTGGCGGCGCTGCCCAGCGACGCGAGCACGACGCACAGAATGGCTGCCCACTGGATAGGCGCCAGCACATTGTCGAGCAGGGCGAAGCCCGCGATAGCCGCCAGTGCCGGTTCGATGCTCATGAAAATGCCAAACGTGCGAGCCGGAATGCGCGCCATGGCGTACATCTCGATCACATATGGAATTGCACTGGAGACTGCCGCCACCACCAGCGCCATCGGCAACAGCACCGGGTCCAGCAGCAGCGCGCCGGCTTCATGAATGCCGGGTGGCACCACAACGAGCGTCGCGATTGTCATGCCGATGGCCACGGTTCCGCCGCCCGCATTTCCGGCAGCACCCGCGCGCTGACCGGACACGATGTAGAGCGCCCAGAACAGCGCTGCCAGCGCCGCGTACAGCAGGCCCTTGGTATCCAGTGCCGCGGCGGATTGCGTGACCGGCAGAAGCATAGCGAGGCCCATGACAGCGACCGCCACCCACACATAATCGAGTCGACGCCGCGAGGCGAATACCGCCACGCTCAGCGGCCCGAGGAACTCGATGGCCACCGCGATTCCCAATGGAATCCGCAGGATCGCCATGTAGAAGAACAGGTTCATCGCGCCAAGCGTGACGCCATAGCACAGCAGCGTAACGCCGCGCCCGCGCCAGGCCATGCTGCGCCAGGGCCGGTAGATGAGCAGCAGCATGATGGCGGCGATGCCGACACGCAGTGCGGTGGCGCCCTGTGCACCGACGGCCGGAAACAGGTAACGGGCAGTAAGCGACGCGCCCACCTGGAAGGAGCCCATGGCCACCAGCAGCAGCAGGGCTGGCAGAAACATCAGCGTGGCATGCTCAGGCCGCGCCTCAACCCTATCGCGCCTGTGCTGCGCGACGTACGTCGGCGGCGAGCGCATCCACGCGCGCCGGATCAGCATCCCAAGCAAACATGAAGCGCGCACCGCCACCGATAAATGTGTAGAAGCGCCAGCCCATCGCGCGCAGGCGCTCGAGCAGGTCATCGGGCGCGCGCAGGAACACTGCGTTGGCCTCGACGGGGAACATCAGTTCCACGTCCGGCAGATCGTGCACCGTGGCGGCGAGCCGCTGCGCCATCGCATTGCCGTGCCGGGCGTTCGCAAGCCAGGCGCCCTTTGCCAGCAGCCCCACCCAGGGCGCAGCAAGAAAGCGCATCTTGGACGCAAGCTGACCGGCCTGCTTGCAGCGGTAGCCGAAATCCACCGCCAGCGCGCGATCGAAGAACAGGATGGCCTCACCTGCTCCCATGCCGTTCTTGGTGCCACCGAAGCACAGCACATCCACGCCCGCCTTCCAGGTGAGCGCTGCCGGCGTCTCGTTAAGCGTCGCGCAGGCATGCGCGAAGCGGGCGCCGTCCATGTGCAGCTTCAGTCCGAGCTCACGGCATACCGCGGACAGCGCGCGTATTTCAGCCACGGTGTAGACGCGGCCGGTTTCGGTGGGCTGCGTGATGGTGACGACACGGGGCTTTGGAAAGTGGACGTCGACGCGGCTCGTCGCAAGGGTGCGGACGGCGTCCGGCGTGAGCTTGCCATCCGGCGCCGGCGCCAGCAGGATCTTCGAACCGTTGGAGAAGAATTCCGGCGCACCGCATTCATCGGTCTCGATATGTGCGGAGGCTGCGCAGATCACGCTGTGGTAGGACTGGCACAACGCGGCCAGCGCCAGCGAATTTGCGGCCGTGCCATTGAAGGCAAAAAATACCTCGCAGGTGCTTTCGAACAGGGTGCGGAACCCGTTCGCGGCCTGCAAGGTCCAGGGGTCTTCGCCATATGCCGGGGCGCTGCCGTGATTCGCGGCCTGCATGGCCTGCCAAGCCTCGGGACAGATGCCCGCGTAGTTGTCACTGGCAAACTGCTGTGGACCGGTTTCCACCGGTGGGAATTGCACCATATTCATTTTGGGTACTCCTGGCCGGCAGTTTGCCACGGGCGCGGTGGAATCTCGCTGCGGTGTCGTACGCGCTGCTGATACCCTGCGGTGACAATTCAGCGGCGGGAGGGTTTGGAATGAGGCTCATGCATATCGCGGTCCTGGCATTCGCGCCTGCCTTGGCTTCTGCAGCGGATCTTTCCGGCACCTGGAAGCTCGACAACACATTCAATGGGAAAGTATCGGTCATCTACTGCACGCTCCTGCAATCTGGCGCTGCTCTCTCCGGGAGCTGCAAGCCAGACCTGCCCGGCATGGAGGCCTCGCAACTGACCGGTACGGTTTCCGGGTCCCGCGCGAAGTGGGGCTACGACCTCGTGTTCAATGGCAAGCCCGCCCGCGTCGACTACGAAACGTCGCTGGCCGCGGACGGTTCAATGGCCGGCATCCTGCTGCGCAATGGCAGCGGCTCGCCAATCAAGGGCGTGCGCCAGCCGCCATCGAAATAGGATGAGCAGGACGATCCTGATCACCGGCGCCACGTCCGGCTTCGGCCGCGCCGCAACCGTCCGTTTCGCTGCCGCAGGCTGGCGCGTGGTCGCCACCGGCCGGCGCGCCGATCGCCTGGACGCACTTGCAGCAGAGCTCGGCCGCGATCGGGTCCATACCGCCGCATTCGATATGCGCGACGAGGCCGCCATGCGCGCCGCGATCGATGCCATTCCCCCTGACTTCAGCGGCATCGATGTGCTGGTGAATAACGCGGGCCTCGCGCTCGGCACCGCGCCGGCCCAGCGCGCCGATCTGGCGCAATGGAAGCAGATGATCGACACCAACGTCACCGCACTGGCGACCATGACCTTTTTGCTGCTGCCACGCCTGATCGAGCGCCGGGGCGCAATCCTCAACATCGGATCGGTTGCCGGCAACTATCCGTACACCGGGGGCAACGTGTACGCAGGCACCAAGGCCTTCGTCTCGCAATTTTCGCTGGATCTGCGTTGCGATCTGCACGGCACGGGTGTGCGCGTGACGTCGATCGAACCCGGCATGGCCGAAACCGAGTTCACCGTCGTGCGCACAGGTGGCGACAGCGCGGCTTCGGAAGCGTTGTACAAGGGCGCCGATCCCATTACGCCGGAAGATATCGCGGAGACGATCTTCTGGATCGCCACGCTGCCGCCGCACCTGAATATCAATCGTATCGAAGTGATGCCGGTGAAGCAGTCATTTGCAGGGTTTCAGGTCGTGCGCGAATCCCCTTGAGTTCCGCCCAGCTTGGAGTCGCGGCAGCGTGAATATCGCTGATCTTGATATCGCCTTCCTGCTGGTCGCCGGACTTGCGGCGTTGCTGGTGGGGCTGTCCAAGGGCGGCCTGTCGATGGCAGGTGCGCTAGGCACACCTTTGCTCGCGCTCGTGGTGTCTCCCGTCAAGGCAGCAGCACTGCTGCTGCCCATCTTCGTGGTGAGCGACTGGTTCGGACTTTATGCCTATCGACGAGAGTTCGACAGACGCAATCTGATGATCCTGATACCGGCGGGAATCGCTGGCATCGGGATTGGCTGGTTATCGGCTGCTGCCGTGTCCGATCGCATGGTTGGATTGCTCATCGGTGTGATCGGCATTGCGTTCTGCCTGAATGCATGGCGCCTTCGGCATCACTCGCTGCCACCGCGGCCGGCTGATATCCCACGCGGCTTGTTCTGGGGGGCGATTGCCGGATTCACCAGCTTCGTCTCGCATTCCGGCAGCCCACCCTACCAGGTCTATGTGCTGCCCCAGAAATTGTCCAAGACGGTTTTTGCCGGCACTACGACCATCACTTTTGCCGCGATCAACCTCGTGAAGCTATTGCCCTACTGGCAGCTGGGCCAGCTGGACCTGGCCAATCTGAGGATATCGCTGCTGCTGATGCCGATTGCCGTCGCGGGAACCTTCATCGGAGTCTGGCTGGTGCGCATCATTCCACAGCGCGCGTTTTTCGTGCTGATTCACGCGGCCCTGTTTGCGCTGTCAATCAAACTGGTGATCGGTGCGGTGGCCTCGGCTTTCGCACCCTAGTTTTTCGAACGATACGTGTCGCGCACATCCCGCACGTCATCGTGATTGGTGATGACGCCCCGATATTGCCGCTCGATCATCTGCCGCACTTCGATGGGCAAGTCCAGCTCCAACGCTTCGGTGTAAACCTTCTTCGCATAGTCCTCACCGCGTTCGGTTTCTTCCAGAACTGCCAGCGTATCGTGACCAGTCATTGCCGCCTTGACGTTGACCCATCCGCGGTGCAGCGCACCTGTCACGCTTCCGCCTTCTTCCACACTGCCCCCAAGCGCAGTGATCTGCGCTGCCAACTCGCGCGCAGCCACCTGGCACTGCTGGGCCTGCTTGAGAAACATGCTTTTCAACTGGGGTTCCTTCACTTCCTCGGCGGCTCTTTTGAAGCCCAATTCACCATCCCTGGACGTCTCCAGCAATTCGTTCAGCGCGGCAATCACCGTGTTGTCCATGACCGTACCCCACCTTGAAGTTGAGATACGAATGTAGATTCCAGGAAACGTAGTCGCCACCCCTCCAGGTATGACTCGCGTGTAAGGCAACCAGCCGTTCGCGCGTCAGCGCCCGCTGCTACCAACTGAGGCGCCTCAGTCATCAACGCT
>JBDSGY010000435.1:0-3184 GCA_039918755.1 Steroidobacteraceae bacterium | reverse complement strand
GGTGCCAGTGCCTGCAGGTTTTCGCTGTCGCGACTGCTGCTGGCCATCAGACCCAGCCCGTTGCGATGCAGGGCCACGTATCCAGTGAGGGCGAGGGCATCCAGCGCCTCGACACGGTTGACGGCTTCGGTGAGCCCCAGCTCCGGCTTGATACCCAGATAAGCGGTCAACGGTGCAAACTGCAGGTCCAGATCTACCAGCAGCGCGGATTGCCCCTCGGTCTGGGAGGCCAGGTACGCCAGATTGGTGGCAAGGAATGATGCGCCTACCCCCCCGGCTACCCCCAGCGGCGTGATGATCTGGCCTGGTGCTGAATTACCTGCGGGAAGGCGCTGTGCTTCCGCCATCCGCGTGACACGCCGCAACGCCGCCTGCAGTTCGGCACTCTCGGGCTGGGCAGACAACATCTCCTGCACGCCGCATCGCAACGCCAGCCGCAGCGCCACGGCACTTCTGAGCTCGCCGCAGATGATGATGGGCGGACGCTCTGTCACCGCCAACGGGGCAAGCTCACCCAGCACCAGCAGCGCATCGGAGTCGCCACCGGAAAGATCGGGGCAGACCAGCACGATCGCAGCTGGCGTGACAGCCTGGCCCTGCAGCACGCCCGCGTGGCCATTGGTCATGACCTTCACCGTGCAGCTGATGTCATTCAGGCCGGTCAGCAAGGCGTCGATACCGCGCACGGCGCGCGCATCGCGCCCTATCACCAGCACCGCAGTGGGCGCCATGCTGACGCCCCGGGTCAACATGCCACCACCGCCGTCGTGGTGACGCCCAGACTCTCGGCCGGCAACGTCGATGAGATCCCATTCGCCACAAAACTCAGGTTCACGAAGGGAATCAGCAGCGGAAACGAATAGTTCTGCACGCCGACGCGCACGAAGCGGATCTGGGAGAAGGCAACGCCGGGGTTGCCGATGACCGTACCGCTAGCATCGAGGTAATTCAGATTGAAATTGCCGGCCGTCAGGTCGCTCAACAGCGGGCCGCCGGAGCCGCTGTCGAACATTCCCGCGCGGGCAATCGCCGGGTCATTGAGGGGACAGACAGTAGCCAGCCGCGCCGCACGTCGCACACCTTCCTCCAGCATGGTACGGGCGAACATCATCCGGCCCACTTCCACCACCCCGAACAGCAGCACGAACAGCGCAACGCCGGCGATGGCGAACTCGACGCTGGTGGTGCCTGCCTGCCGGCGATGCGTGGCCATCACAGCGCCCGCATGGTGTTGTCCACCCGGAGCGTGAAGTTCGTGGACAGGTTGCTTCCATACCCCATCATCGGCAACGACCCGCCGAGCAGCGACTGGTAGGAATAGTTCACCTGTACGCGGACATTGCCGGCGCCCGCATCCGACACGGTGATCTGGCCTGCCGCAAGCCCGGGCAACTTGAGCGTGCCGGTGCCCGCCGTATTGCCGAACATCACGACATTGCGTGTCTCGGTGACGACTGCACTGGTTACCCGCACCACACCGGTGGTGTCCGGCAGTGCGCGGCGCGACAGATGCACCACGCCATCTCGGACGCTATGAGCCAGCGTTGCATACTGGATGAACGCCCGAGACAGCTCCGCAGTCGCGAGCAGCAGCATGGTCAGGAATGGCGCGGTCAGCGCGAATTCGACAATCGCCAGACCACGTTGATGCGACCGCGCTTTCATGAATCCGGGCTTCCCGCATCGCGGTACAGCTGGATGATGTGCGGCCCGGGAGCAGCCGTCGGTGCAGGTCCAGGTCGCCCGCCCGCGGCGCAGCTCTGCAGCGCTTCACCGTAGACAAATGAATTCTGCCCCGACTGCTGCACGGGCTGGAGGATGAAGAAGCACGCAAATCCCAGCAGCGGCAGCGTGCTGTTGCCGTTGTTGGCGCCGGTGCAGTTGGCTATCGGCACTGCAAACTCACGGCGCGCGAACGCGCCGCTGCCGCCCGGCGCCGGCGAATAGTTGTAGTTGGAAGCCGCCACCTGGCTTGCATAGGTGGCGTGGTTGAAATTGATCTGGCTCGCCTGCGTGACCACAGTGCTACCTTGCCGAATCGTATTCGTGTCGTCGGTATAGGTCAGCGCGGGGGTGGGTTGGCGAGTCACCACATCGGGTGGATAGTCCGCGATCCCCAGCCCGGCGCCGTAGTCGCCGAAGCGGGTATTGAGTCCCTGCGCCACTGGGCCCACCACGTTGCCGGTCTGGGTTTCGACGGTGGTGCCCGCAGTGGCACAATTCTGGTATCCGCCAGCCAGGTTCTCGCGTACGACTGAGCCGCCACTGCCCCCCAAGCGGGCCAGCATGAAGTTTCCCGGCCCAATGGGCGAGTTCGTCCCCGAGCCGATCTTCAGCACCTGCACGCTGCCGGGTGGATAGCCGTAATTCACGGCACCCGCGGTCGGATTGCCGCAGACCAGCATCGGCGCCACATTGCAGGCAGTGCCAATGGCTGGGCTGGGACCGGCCACCGCGCTGGCACGCAACTGCACCTCCGGCAACGAAGCCACGCGCAGCAGCCCGGCATCCGTGGTGAAGTTGGTCGCGCGGATCCTGACATAGCGCCCGGGAGTGCTGCCCGGCGTGAACGGTGCCAGCGTGTTGGAGAATTGTACCGCCACGCTGACGCCACCCATGCCAGCCGCAAGCTCGGGAAAGGCAGCCGCATTGATGGCGAGCGTGGCATTGGCCGCAGAGGTGGCGGTGGTGACATTGCCGGTCTGGTCTAGCACCTTCGCCGACGACAGCGCAGCGGCATCCAGCACGTTCTGTAAGCGCGATTTGTTGGACACGAAATGGCTGCTGGCCAGCGCGAGGCCCGCGATCGCCGTGACCGAGAACAGCGCTAGCACCACGATGATGGCAACGATTCCCCGCTGACTGCGGCGCGATGTCATGGTCAATTACCGACGGTCTGGGAATTGGTCCAGGTTTCCACCGGCTTGGTCACGCCACCACGCATGGCTTCAATGGCGGCGGCGGCGCGCACCGAGTCGGTGACGGGTATGGCAACCCCGTTTTGCTGTGTGGCGCCTGGATCCGCCGTCTGTGCGGCGACCAGGGCCCGCACAGCGGTGCCATCGGCCAGAGGCGGTTCCAGTGTGTTGCAGCCTGAGGCAGTTGCCGCGACCACGAGGCAAGCGATTGGTAGGCGTGATGCTTTCATGGTCGGTGGACTCCTGTTCATTTTCCGGACTGCTGG
>JBDSGY010000434.1:0-3838 GCA_039918755.1 Steroidobacteraceae bacterium | reverse complement strand
CGCCAAGCAGGTCAGACCGGCCTGCGATCGGCGCCAGGTGGGGAAAGCGAAGACCGTCGCGATAGTCGATGCGCACAGTGCGGAAGCGGTCCTGGTTGCGCACCAGCAGCTCGATGGGCGCTTCGCTGCCCGCAGCCGCGGCAATGATGGCGCCCTTGAGCAGGTCGCTGCTGTAAGCGCGTCCGTTGACGGCGATCAGCGTCGTGTTGGTGGTAAGCCCCGCCTTGAACGCCGGCCCTTCCCAAACCACCTCGGTCAGCACGTTGTCGCGCGAGATCACGATTCCCAGGGAATAGCCGAGATCGGTGTTGCGGCTGGTACGCTCACTGTCCGCGATCGCCTTGTTCGGCTGATCGTTGTACACCAGTCCGAAACCGGCGCGCTCGAGCCCATCGAGCAGCGGCTGGGCGGGACTTCCCACTCGCTCACGCAGAAAGCCGGCCCAGTCTATCGGAGCAATCGAGTTGAGGGCGCGCACCACATCGCCGAACTCATAGGTCGACACCCAGCCTTGAGTGGCGGGCGCAGCGAGGAACAGGCGCGCGAAATCGTCCAGCGACTGTCTCCCGGCGGTCAGTTCACGCAGGCGCGTGTCGATGTTCAGCCACAGCATGGCGCCTTCGGTGTAATAGTCTTCGGTGCGCTGCCAGCTCACCCAGGCCAGTGGCCGGCGCGGCGTGATGACGGGCTGGAAGGTGGTGTCCTCGAGTGCGCGCCAGCTGCGGCCCGGGCGCTTTCGGTCCAGCGCTGCGACGGTCGCCGCCCAGTCATCGCGCCCGAAGTCCTGTGACCACATGCCGGCGCGTGCGGCGAGCACCATGCCGTAGTACTGGGACATTCCTTCGTACACCCACAGCAGATCGTCCTGCATGGGCTGGTTGTAATGCGGCGTCCACAGACGCGCGGGCCGGCGGTACTTGCCATTCCACGAATGCGTGAACTCGTGCGCCAGCACTTCGCGCGAACCGAAGTCTTCATCCCAGGAACGGAAGAACGCCGGGGACTGTGAAATCTCGGCGGAACGATGATGCTCCAGCCCGATGCTGCCGAAGCTGCTGCTCAGCGCCACCAGGAAATCATAGTGTTCGAAACGTGGTGGCCCGAGCGCGGCGTAGGTCTCACGCACCAGCGCGCGATGCAGGCCGATCTGTGCGTCGGTGGCAGCAAGATCTGCACCTTCTTCGGCCAGCAGGTTCAGCAACACCGGCGGGCTGCCGGCGGGAGTGAGATCGATCTGCCTGAATTGGCGACCGGCGAACAGCGGCGAGTCGATCAGCACTTCCAGCGGCACGGTGGCGAAATCCACGGTGTCCGAGGCTCCATCCCGTCCTGTCTCCACACGCATGGCGCTGCCATGGCGCCAGCCGGCCGGCAATCTCACGCTGGCCTGCACCGCGATATTCCGGACCAGATAGCCGTCCGGATAGAGCACCACCTGATTCCACTGCAGGCCCAGCACGCCGACCGTCGCGACCACGCGCTCCTGTTCGGCGGTCTGCGGCGTCGCCACCTGGAACTCCGCGGTGAGCTGCGAAACACCAGCGGGAACCTGCAGTTCGAAACGGTACACGTTCAGCGGATCGCGCTGCCAGGCGATGCGCCGATCCCCTGCGCGAAAGACAAGGCCGGCCAGCTGGTCGATGGGTCCGCGCGCGGCATGCTTGCCGGGCAGCCACTGTGGATAGAACAGCGACAGCTTGCCGGGCCTGACCGGAATGGTTTCGGTGACGCGCCAGATGCGCCGTTCGACGTCGCTGACGTCTACGTGGAGACCGATCACGCCGGGAAAGCGCGCACCCTGCGCGAGGACCTGCGTGCCAATCAACAGCAGCGCCGCCAACAGCGCTCCTCGATTGAATCGGCGAGTCGCTGCGCGGCAGGGCACGGAGCTAGCCCTTTTTCGGCATGTACAGATCGGTCAGCGTGCCCTCGAGTGCCTCCGCCGTCATGCCGATGCTCTCGGAGAGCGTGGGATGCGGGTGGATGGTGAGGCCGACATCGGCCGCATCGGCGCCGAGTTCTATTGCCAGACTCACTTCGGAGATCAGTTCACCGGCATTCGTGCCGACTATGCCGCCGCCGATGATGCGGTTGCTGTCGCTGTCGATGATGAGCTTCGTGATGCCTTCATCGCGCCCGATCGACAGCGAACGCCCGCTCGCAGCCCAGGGAAATGCAGCCTTGCGGAAATTGATTCCGTCGCGCTTGGCCTGGCCTTCTGTCACGCCCACCCAGGCCACTTCAGGATCCGTATAGGCGACCGAAGGAATGACGCGCGCATCGAAGAAGGCCTTGTGCCCGGCGGCAACTTCCGCTGCAACCTTCGCCTCGTGCGATGCCTTGTGCGCGAGCATGGGCTGACCCACGATATCGCCGATGGCGAAGATGCCCGGCACATTGGTGCGCATCTGCTTGTCCACCGGAACGAAGCCGCGTTCATTCACGGTGACGCCCGCAGCTTCGGCATTGATGAGCTTGCCATTGGGCACGCGGCCCACGGCCACCAGCACACAGTCGTAGATCGAGGTCGTCGTCTCGCCCGCGGATTCAAAGGTGACGCGAATGCCTTCCGGCAGTGCCTCGACCTTGGTCGATTTCGTGCGCAGCAGGATCTGCTCATAGCGCGCCTTGAGGCGCTTCTCCAGCGGCTTGACCAGATCGACGTCCGCGCCCGGCATCAGCTGCTCGCCCAGCTCGACCACTGACACCTTCGTGCCGAGTGCATCATAGACGCACGCCATCTCGAGTCCGATGATGCCGCCGCCGATCACCAGCATGCGTTTGGGGATGCTGCGCAGTTCCAGCGCACCAGTCGAATCGATGATGCGCGGATCGGCTGGAATGAACGGCAGACTCACCGGCTCCGAGCCCGCAGCGATGATGCAGTTGTCGAAACCTATCAGCTGGACCTTGCCATCGGCACCCGTGACCTCGACGACACGGCTGCCGACGAACCTGCCCGTGCCGCGCACCACTTCGACCTTGCGCGTCCTCGCCAGACCGGTGAGACCGCCGGTGAGCTTGCGGATGACGCTGTTTTTCCAGTCACGCAGCTTGTCGAGATCGATCTGCGGAGCCCCGAACGACACACCGTGCCCACCCATGGCCCGCGCTTCATCGATGACCTTGGCGGCATGCAGCAGCGCCTTCGAGGGAATGCAGCCGACGTTCAGGCATACGCCGCCCAGTGTTTCCCACCGCTCGACGATGGCAACCTGCAGGCCCAGGTCGGCAGCTCGAAATGCAGCGCTGTAACCACCGGGACCACCACCCAGCACCAGCAGTTGCACCTTGCGGTCAGGCGTCGGGCCCGCTGGCATGAGAGGCTGCGCCGCAGGCGCAACGGGTTCACGATGTGCCGCAGCGGCGGGTGCGGCAGGGGCTGGAGCATCGCCCGAAGTCGGAGGCGCAGCCTCTGGCGTGGCCGGCCTGGCAGGCGGCGCAGCAGCAGCAGCGGCCACAGCGCCAGCCGCAGCCGCCACGCGCACGATCACACTGCCCTTGCGCACCTTGTCGCCAGCCTTCACCAGCACGGCCGTCACGGCGCCCGCTGCGGTAGACGGCACGTCCATCGTCGCTTTTTCCGTTTCAAGCGTGATCAGTGAGGTGTCGAGCTCGACCACGTCACCTGGCTTCACCAGCACCTCGACGACAGAGACCTCGTCGAAATTGCCCAGATCCGGGATTGCAATTTCGACGTCGCTCAAAGGGCACCTGCCAGCAGCGCGGCGGGATCGGCCAGCAGCTTGGCGACATGCACGGCAAAGCGCGCGCCCATGGCGCCATCAATCATGCGGTGATCATAGGACAGCGACAGTGGCAGCATCTGGCGTGGCAC
>JBDSGY010000433.1:0-3499 GCA_039918755.1 Steroidobacteraceae bacterium | reverse complement strand
GGCTTCGGCAGCCGCCTGCCCTTTGGTGATGCGCTGCGCGTCACCACCCGGCTGCGCGTCGACCGGCGCACCCAGGCACTGGACGCCCGCCAGCAATGGGCCTATGTGCCCTCGCTGCGCCTGGACTACCGCCGCGGCGCAAGTTCGTTCGAACTGGAGTCGGGCGTCGAACTTCTGCGCCGCAACGGCGCACTGGCCGAACACTCGACCCGTCGCTTCATCAGTGCCGGTTACCGCCTGCAGCTCGAGCGCAACCGTCGATGATCACGCCACTGCGCCTGCTATGCGTGCTGGTGCTGATTGCAGTGCCAACGCAGGCCGCCGCGCCGCACAGCGTGCTGGACCGCGGCACCGGCGCCACCATCCAGACTTCGGCGAAGCCCTGGATATTCGCACTGGACCAGCCGCAGCTTGCTGCCAATGCCCGCGACTACATCGCGCTGTATGCCGTGGAGATCAACATCGGCGGCAACCGCCGGCATTACCTGGCGGGCTTCTTCTGGTCCACGGTGCCAGGGCGGCAGCAGTTTGCAGGGGCAAGTCCCGCCATCAGCCTGCAGGTGGATGATCGCACCGAGCAGCTCAGTGCAGGGAACCTGCGGCCACGCGATGTCGGCATCAGCCGCTGGCCGCTGCCACTGCCGGGCCGGGGTGCGGTGCTGGCGGTGTATGAAGTTGATCAGGCGATGCTGCGCCAGCTTGGCCTGGCGACGAATCTGCGGGTGCGCCCCGAGACCGATGCAACGCTACCGGCCGACATCTGGTTCACATCATGGCGCGAGGCCCGCAGCACCTTCCAGGCGTTTGCCGAGCAGGTCCTGCAGCCCTGATCAGACCGGGCGCAGCGGCATCGTCAACCGCATGCACGTGCCCCGGCCATCAACGCCCGCGAGCACCGTGATGGTGGCTGCATGCAGCTCGGCGATTCGCTGCACGATCGACAGACCCAGGCCGCTGCCAGATGTCCACGGCCCCGCCACCCGATAGAAGCGCTCGAACACCTTCCGTCTTTCGTCCGGCGCAATGCCTGGACCTGTATCGTCGACCGCCAGTACCGCGACATCGCCTTCAATGCGCGTCGACACCTTCACCGCGCCGCCGGCGGGTGTGTAGCGCAGCGCATTGTCGATCAGGTTGCGCAGCAGCGCTGCGAGCAGCGGCGGATCGCCGGCCGCGGCTGTCGGCTGCAGATCGGTGGTGAGTACGATCTGCCGATCCGCCGCGAATGCGCGATGCGCGACCACCTGCTCACGCGCCAGATCAGCGAGATCCAATGGCTGCAGCGCGTGGGCGCCGGCAGTCTGATCAGCACGGGCGAGCGACAGCAGCTGCTCTACCAGGCGCGTGCTGCGATCAACGCTGGCGATCAGGTCGCGGGCAGTGCGGTCACGTTCGTCTGCATCACGCGCCGCCACCAGCACCTGCGCATTGGCACGGATCGCGGCCAATGGCGTGCGCAGTTCATGCGCAGCATCGGCCGTGAAGCGGCGCTCGATCTGCAATGTGTCGCCCACCCGGCGCAGCAGGCGATTCAGGGCCGCAAGCAATGGCTGGACCTCCAGTGGTGCGCCATCTGCATCGACCTCGCGCAGATCACGCTCATTGCGCAGGGCCACGCTTACCGCCGTTCGCTGCAAGGGCCGTACGCTGGCGGTGACGATCCACCAGATCAGCAGGCCGGCAACGCCCAGCAGGATGGCGACATCCAGGGAAAGCCGGAGCAGCGCGTGGCGATCCAGCGCGGCGCGCTGGGACAGCGGCTGCGCAATCTGTATCTGCAGCGTATGCGCATCGTTCCAGGCGGAATAGGCGCGCCAGCGCTGGGCGTTGATGGATGTCCAGCTGATGCCGGTCGCGGTAAAGGGCAGCAGCGGCGCCGCGGGTAGTCCGGCGGATCGGTATCCGGCCTGCATGCCCGGCGTCCAGATCTGGAACCTGAAGCCGTATTGGCCGGTGCTGGTCTCCGCGTTCATCAGCGCGATGCCCAGCACCTGCCCATGCTCGCTGAGCTCGTGCTCGGCAAGCTTGAGCAGCAGCCCCGCGGATTCGCGCAGTGAATCATCAAACAGGCGGCCGCTGGTCTCGCGATAGGCCAGGTAGTTCTGCACGGCACTGATGCCGGAGAGAATGGCCACCAGCGTAACCAGCGACGACAGCAGCCGCGTCCGCAGCGACCAGCGGTCAGTCACGTCGGGGGCGCAGCAGGCGCAATGGCGTCGATGACATAACCCTGTCCATGCACGGTCCGGATCAGATCCTTGCCGAGTTTACGGCGCAGATTGTGCACATGGACCTCTATCGCATTGCTCTCGATTTCGCTTTCCCAGTTATAGGTCGATTCCTGCAGCTGGCCGCGGGAGCGCACATGGCCCCGATGCTCGAGCATGTGCAACAGCAGCGCGAATTCGCGCGCAGTCAGCGGCACGACCTGTCCCGCGCGGGTCACCTGGCGCGACGCCGGATCAACGCGGATGTCCCCGTGCAGCAGCTGCGGCTCGGAGCGGCCCTGTGCGCGTCGATGTGCCGCCCGCAGCCGTGCGCCCAGCTCCGCCATGTCGAAGGGCTTGACGATGAAGTCGTCCGCGCCACTGTCGAGCCCCTGCACGCGGTCGCGGATTTCATCGCGCGCCGTGATGATCAGGATGGGCGCAGCGAATCCGGAACGGCGCAGGCTCTGCAGCAGCTGCAGTCCATCCTGCCGCGGCAGACCGATGTCGAGCAGGATCGCGTCGTAGTCGCCGTCGCGCGCGGCAAGCTCGGCGGTAACGCCATCCCGCAGCCAGTCCACCGCATAGCCCTGCTGCGAGAGTCCCGTCTGCAGCGCACGCCCCAGATGTTCGTCGTCTTCCACCAGCAACAGGCGCATCTTGAATAGATCCTCGGAATCCGTCTTCTGCATGACGACGCAGACTAGGTGCGTCTGCTTAAGCGGGCCTTTAGAATCCTTGCCTAGGGTGTCGGCGTCCTTTCTCACCGAGCATACCGATGCGCCGACCGCTTTCCCTGCCTCTTCCCGCCTGGCTGTCGGCCCTTGCGGTCATGCTGGCCTGCCCGGCCCCGTCCATTGCCGCCGAGGCACTGGTTGCGTTGAGTCCCGAACAGTTCGCCGCGGCGCGCGTCGTGCTGACCACCGCCACGAAGGTGGATGTCGCCGCCGGCCAGGATGGCGCCTCGCTGCTGCTCGCCGGCCGGATTGTAGTGCCGAATACAGCACTGGATCTGGTGCTTGCGCCAGTGGCGGGCCGCGTCGAAGCACTGCTGGTCGATCCCGGTCAGAAGGTGCGCGCGGGACAGGCGCTGGCGCGGCTGTTCAGTGCTGAATTCGTATCGTTGCAGCGCGAGCTGGTGGCGGCCCGGATTCGCGCCGGCCTTGCGCGCTCACGGGCCGAGCGAGATGCCGGTCTGCACGAAGAAGGCATCATTGCCCGCAACCGGCTCGAGGAAAGTCGCGCGCTGCTTGCTGAGGCGGAAGCGGCGCTTGGTGAACAGGCGCAGTTGC
>JBDSGY010000432.1:0-4918 GCA_039918755.1 Steroidobacteraceae bacterium | reverse complement strand
CGCCTTCGGGTTTTCGCTGAACAACCTGTCGATGTTCGCGCTGGTGCTGTCGATCGGTATCGTGGTGGACGACGCCATCGTGGTGGTTGAAAACGTCGAGCGCCATCTGCGCGCCGGCATGACACCGAAGGCTGCGGCGCACCTGACCATGGATGAGGTCGGCGGCGCGCTGATCGGCATTGCGCTGGTGCTGATCGCGGTGTTCGTACCCACCGCGTTCATGGGCGGCATTGCCGGCCAGTTCTACAAGCAGTTCGCGCTGACGATTGCCTCTGCCACGGTGATCTCGCTGGTGGTGTCGCTGACGCTGTCCCCGGCCCTGGCAGCGAAGCTGCTGAAGCCCCATGACGAGACCAATGCGGGCACCACCGTCATCGGGCGCCGCCTGCACGCCATTGGCGAGGTGCTCAACCGCTGGATGGAGCAGATGTCGCAGAGTTACGGGCGGGGCACGGCGGTGCTGCTGCGCCGGGGCATGCTGGTAGGCGTGCTGTTCGTCGGTCTCGTGGCTTTGACGGGCTGGCGCGTGTTCGATACGCCGCGCGGCTTCATTCCGGTGCAGGACCAGAATAATGTCGCGGTGTCGATCACTATGCCGCCGGGCACCAGCCTTGCGCGCACCGATGCGATCGTGCAGCAGGCCATCCCGATCATCCTCACTACGCCCGGCGTGCGGCATGCATCGGTGTACTCCGGCATGGATGGCACTACCTTCAGCAATGCGACCAACTCCGGCCAGCTCTGGGCAATCTTCGATCCGTTCGACGAGCGCCTGCCAAAGGGACAGACCGCCACGACGATCGCTGCCGAGCTGCGCAAACGCCTGGCGGTGATCACCGCCGGCGACATCCGCATCTCGATGCCTGCCTCGGTGCGCGGTCTGGGGTCCACCGGCGGATTCCGCATGATCGTGGAGGATCGCGGCGGACTGGGGTATCGCGCCCTGGAAGAGGCCGTCAACAATCTGGTGGAAGCCGCGATTGCGGATCCGGCCATCGGCCAGGCCTTCACCAACTTCAATACCCGCAATCCCTCGCTGAATGTGGTGGTCGATCGCGACAAGGCGGAGATGCTCGGCGTGCCCGCGCGCAATGTCTATGCCACGCTGCAGACTTATCTTGCCGGCAGCTACGTCAACAACATCAACCTGCTCGGCCACACCTTCCAGGTCATTGCGCAGGGGGACGCCGCGTGGCGCCAGGACCAGAACTGGATCGGCAGTCTCAAGACGCGCTCGACGACTGGCGCCATGGTGCCGATCGACGCGGTTGCCACACTGCATCCGGTGACGGCACCGCAACGCGTGCTGCGCTACAACCTTTATCCGTCCGCCGACCTGAGTGGCGACACCGCGCCGGGATTTTCATCCGGCGAGGCACTGGCGGCAATGGAGCGACTCGCACGCGAGCAGTTGCCGTCGGGCATGAGTTTCGAATGGACCGACATGGCCTATCAACAGCAGACCTCTGGCGACGCCAGCAACCTGGCCTTCGCGCTGGCGGTGGTGTTCGTGTTCATCTTCCTGGCGGCGTTGTATGAAAGCCTGACGCTGCCGCTGGCCGTCATCCTCATCGTGCCGATGTGCCTGCTGGCCGCGCTGCTGGGCGTGAACATGCTGGGCCTGGACAACAACATCCTGACGCAGATCGGCATGGTGGTGCTGGTGGGCCTGGCCGCGAAGAACGCCATCCTCATCGTGGAGTTCGCCCGCCAGGCCGAAGAGCACGGCGCAACGCCGGTGCAGGCGGCCATCGACGCGGCACGCACTCGACTGCGACCGATCCTGATGACCTCCGCTGCATTCATCTTCGGTGTCATTCCGCTGGCATTCGGCAACGGGCCGGGCTCGGAACTGCGCCAGGCGCTGGGCGTTGCGGTCTTCTACGGGATGATCGGCGTGACGGCCTTCGGGCTCGTGTTCACGCCGGTGTTCTACATCTTCTGCCGTGCGCTGGCAGCGCGATTCACACGCGAGGCCAAGGTGCCGCGCGTGCGAATCGTCACAGCATCAGAGTCCCAGCACTCCCTTTAGGGCAGCCTGCAGCCAGGTCGCGGCCTCCTGGGCCGCCTTGGGCTCGGCGTGGCGCGCAGCCACGTAGAGATCCGGTCGCACGAGCAGCACGCCACCGTCCGAGATCTCGGCGAGGTTGGCCCAGCTGCCGTATGGATCGTCGATGGGCGCGCCAGGCCCGATCTGCACCAGTGTGATCGGTACGCCAGTCTGCTTGCTGAGCGCGGCCGCCGCGTCGAGCCAGACCTTGCCGCTGGGGCCGGTCCACACACTGAAGGCGCCATGGCCACCCAGGTCGAGCGTCGAGAGACGGCGGCCATCGCGCGTGACCCAGCAATGCGGCAGCTTGGCGCCTGGCCATGTCGTGGGCTGGGCATACAGCTCTGCATCACGCTTGAACGCAGGCATCGGCCCGTCGGGCAGCACCGCGCCGGACACATATCGCTGGTTGTGCTCCACGCCCAGCGTCATGAATTCGTAAGCCTTGTACGCGATCGCTTCGCGCAGATTCTTGCGGATCTTCTCGCCCTCGGCACCGGGCGCCTTGCGCAGCGCGAGTTGCTTGTCGAGCAGTCCGGCCTGCGTGGTGTCCGCCACGTCGAGTGCGGCGATGATCCGGCCTGTGTCGCCGATGCTCTTGTTGGCGCGCTCCACGATCTGCCTGGCGATGGGTGCGCGCTCCGCGTTGTAGCTTTCGAGTAGCGACGCGCCGGCCAGACCGCGAATCGCGAAATTCAGCTTCCACGCCAGGTTGTAGGAATCCTGGATCGAAGTATTCGAACCCAGTCCATTCGTCGGTGGATGGCGGTGCACGGCATCGCCGACGCAGAACACCCGGCCGTGCGCCAGCGTCGTGGCGAAATGGTGGTTGATCGTCCAGGGGGAAGTGGACTTGATCTTCATTTCAAAGTCTTCGCTGCCCACCAGTTTCACGGCGAGCTCGCGCACGAACTCCGGCGTCATCTCCGGCGGGCCGGCGGCAACCTCATAGCCCCACATCAGCATCCACTCGGTCCAGGGCTTGACCATGCGCAGCACGCCCAGGCCCACGCCTTCCTTTTCGGCGCCTGGTTGCACCATCCAGTAGAGGACGGCAGGGCGGTGCGCCACAAATCGCGACAGATCCGACTCGAAGATCACGCCGAGCGCGCCCGCGACCGCACCCGGACCTTCGAACGGCAGCGCCAGGTCTTCCGCCACCTTGCTGCGTGCACCATCGGCGCCCACCAGGTACTTCGACCGGACCGTGTAGTGCGCACCTGTCAGGCGATCGCGCACGGTGGAGGTGACGCCGTCCTTGTCCTGCACATGCGACAGGTATTCCGTATCGAAACGCACCTTGGCGCCGCGAGCCTGGGCGGCCTGGATCATGATCGGCTCCGTAATGGTCTGCGGCGCGTCCACGACGCTGCAGGGGCTCTGCAGCACATAGTCGGCGTGGCGGATGGTGTCGGTCTCGGCGCCAAAGGAGGGCACGCGGCCGAGTTCTTCGCCTGCGAGACTGGTGCAGTACGTGGTGTTTCCCATGTACGACCATGGCGTGGCTTCACGCATCAGCCGCTCTTCCAGCCCCATGTCGCGGAGGGTCTCCATCGCCCGCTGGTTGGTAATGTGCGCACGGGGGGTATCGGAAAGGGCCCCATACTTGGTCACCACCAGGGTGCGGGTGCCGTAGGTGGCCAGAAAGAGCGCCGCGGCGCCGCCAGCCGGGCCCGAGCCCACCACCAGCACATCAGTCTCGACGATGGGCGCAGCCGCGCTACCGCTCTTGGACGTGTCCGCCGCCATTGCACTGTCTCCCCGATTTGCGGCCCATGAGCCTGGGCCTGTTGGAGTGGACTATAGCCATCCTCCAAAACGGGGCGCAAATGCGTGGCGCGCTAGGCGCTCTTGACGCCGATTACTGCAACATTGCGTTCCGGATCATCCAGGCCCTTGGGCGCCGATCCATATTCGCCATTGCGAACGTCGTCGAGGAAGCGCTGGGACCATGGGGTCGCGCCCGCGACGGGGTAGACCTTCTGCACGTTGTTTTCGGTGTTCTTGACGATGACGTCCGAGACCGGAGGTTCGACATCCGAACCAAGTTTCTTGTCCGGAACATGATCGAACGAAAATATAGCCGCCTTGTAGCCGAGCTGAAGCAGTTCCTGCTCGGCATGTTCCACTTGTTCGTTCTTCTGCGTCATGGCCGGGTAACTCGCTTCCGATGGCCCATCCTCCCGGACCCGGGCCTTTGTCGAAACGTCGACAGGGGCGCACAAGGCGTAGGACAGCCCCTACGGTTGGGCTTGTCGCCAGTCCAGGAATATGTCACCGACCTGAGTCACGAGACGGTGTCCGGCTATTTGTGCGCGTCCGGTCGTACTGCTCACGCAGGCGCGCCAACTCGTTGGCCATTGCCAGCAGCTCAGGATTCTTCTCCAGCACAGCCCTGGCCGTCTGCCGGTATTCTTCGCGGCGCTGCAGCCACAGCGGTTGCAACGTGGCGAGGGGCGTATTCACGCCGCGACTTGCAGCAGGAGTGGTCAGACCCATGTAGAAATCCTGGGCATCTATCGCGCCTGCATTCACCAAAAACTGTATACGGCACTGGCGCTGCGGGATGATCGTGCCGGTGGCTTTGTCCATTCGGCAGTAGATGTCGAAATCGTCGTTGGTGTTGAGCGCGTTGAACCGCTTGAAGAAGCGGTCTTCTGCCTCGATCACCTCGCGCTTCAGCTGGCGCCAGGTCTTGCCATTGACGGCAACTTCGTCAAGCTCATTCGCAGACATGCCCGGCAGTGCGAGTCCACAGAGGACCAGCAGCGGGACAAGCCGCCTTCCAGGTTCCCACAGAGTCGTTGTATTCACCTGCCCAGCTTGTAGCGCGCAATCACACGATCTTCTGCCCTGAAGACCGCTGCG
>JBDSGY010000431.1:0-2931 GCA_039918755.1 Steroidobacteraceae bacterium | reverse complement strand
GTTTTCCGTCGGCCCGGCGCGCGGACCGCCGCCGGGTCAGCTGGACGGGCTTCGAACGGATGGTGTATCGACTCACACCGCGGGCCGGCCTCGAGTGGTATTTCTACCGGTTTCTGGCGCAGCGTCTGCATGCCCGCCGCTTCCACGCTTCTGTACTGCGGGAGAAGAGCTGGTCCCAGGCGCTGGTTTGAATGCCGCGCAGCGCAGGTTTAGACTCCGGCCTCCTTCAGACCTGATCACGAAAACAACCGGGGTATAGCGATGGCCATCTTTACGCATGTGGTTCTAGGCGCGAACGACGTCGCCAAATCGAGCAAGTTCTTTGATGCCACGCTCGGTGCGCTGGGCGTCAAGAACCTGGGGCCATTCGGCGACAATGGAATTCTGTATGGCAAGGATGCGCCGGAATTCCTGATCACCAAGCCAGCCAATGGCAAGCCAGCCTGCTTCGCGAATGGCGGAACAGTAGGTTTTCAGGCGCCCAGCCGCGCTGCCGTGCACGAATTCCACAAGGCAGGTTTGGCCAATGGCGGCACCTGCGAGGGTCCCCCAGGACCACGCACTTTCACGCCCACCGCTTACGCGGCCTATCTGCGTGATCCGGAAGGCAACAAGATCTGCGCGTACTGCTTCCTTCCCGCCTGAACCCGGACGGGCCTGACGCAACTGGCTATCGGCGCTGCCTCACGCTTCGCCGATAGCCCGCCAGATTCCCGTGTGGCCCTTGCCCTGGTTCTTGACCTCGTAGAGCGCCGAGTCGGCACGTGCCAGCAGCACTTCGGGTTCGCGACCCTGGTCGGGCGCCACGCTCAGCCCCACGCTGCAGCCAACACGCAGAGCCTGGCCGTCGGCGATGCGATGTTCCCGCGAGATCGAGGCAATGATTTCGTCCGCCACCGTACGGGCGGTAAGCGCGTCGCCATCGTTCAGCATGACGACGAACTCATCTCCACCAATGCGCGCCACCAGTTCGTCGGGACCGGTGACCTGCCGCAGGCAATCGGCCACCCGCTGCAGTATCTCGTCGCCGGCGGCATGACCGTGGTTGTCATTGATCGCCTTGAAACCATCGAGGTCGATGTACAGAACGGCGAAAGTCCGGCCACGGCCGCCGTCAGCAGGTGGCAGGGCGGCGCATGCGGCGGCCATCTGGTGCAGCAGTTCGGCGCGATTGGCAAGGCCGGTGAGGTGATCAGTCTGCGCCATGCGCCGGTGCAGTTCTTCGGCCGTGATGGCAGCCAGCAGGTATTCCTGGTTGTGCAGCGTGAACGCGGCAATGGACAGCACCACGAAGCCCATCGAAATGGCGGCCAGGATGTGGGCTCCACCCTGCAGGCAGAGCACCACCATCGGGGGCACCACGGACAGCAGCATCGTCAGGATTGCCGCCCGTGGCACCGCCGCCCAGCGGGTGGCGCACCCCGCCAGCACCCCCATCGTGCCGCTCATGGCCATCGTGGTCAGCGCTATGTCGCCGGTAGCAATGCTTTCCGCACAACCGAACCCGAAGCTGGCCATGGCAAGGCCGCTGGATATCATGATGCTGCCCAGTGGCTGCCGGTGGCCCTTGCGGCGCTCAAGGGCCGGATGGATGGCTCGCCACGCAATCAGGAAGATGGCAGTAAGCAGCCATGCCCAGGCCCAGCCAGCGCGGCTGATGTAAACCGTGGTCGCGCAGATGACGATCAGGGTGACCGAGTAGAACACCAGTGACAGCGTGGTCGTCGGTACCGATTCGAGCATGCGCGTCCGCACGCGTTCCGGAGCATCGACAAGATCGCCCAGCAGCAGCCGGAGGATGTAACCCTGCATTCCTGCCATGTCTTTGCCCAAGCGACGTCGCATCCTGCGATTTCTGAAGCCTGTGATATTCTCGCCGCTAATCAGCCGTCAGGCAAAAAAACGGTCACTTTGTTAAATCGGGGGATTTCATGGCAGGCAGTACAGGTGGAACCAACCCGATCGCGGTGATCGACGCCAATCCGATGAGTGTGCGGCAATGGGTCGTCGTCATCCTGATGGTGCTGTTGAACGCGCTCGACGGCTTCGACGTCCTGTCCAGCGCATTCGCGTCGGCGGGCATTTCCAAGGAATGGGGCATCCTCAACACCGCGCTTGGGGTCATGCTGTCGGCAGAGCTCGTCGGCATGGGCTTCGGCTCGGTGCTTCTCGGCGGCCTGGCCGACAAGATCGGGCGCAAACCTACAATGCTGATCTGCCTCGTGATCATGGCGATCGGCATGTACATGGCGCATCAGGCGCACAACCTCTCGTCGCTGACCGCCTTCCGCTTCTTCACCGGGCTCGGAATCGGCGGCATGCTGGCGGCGACCAATGCTGTCACTGCAGAATCCACCAGCAAGGCGTCCCGCGGCCTTGCCATGTCCCTATACGTCATCGGCTATCCCATCGGAGGCGTGATCGGCGGCTTTGCGGCGCAGGGGTGGCTGCTGGTGGACTACGACTGGCGCGCCGTGTTCCTGTTCGGTGCCGTGTGCACCGCAGTGATGATTCCGCTGGTTGCCTTGCTGGTTCCTGAAACGCCGGCCTTCCATGCCGCCCGCCAGAAGCCCGATGCACTGGCGCGTGTCAATCGGTCGCTGCGTGCACTGATGCAGCCGGTCATCGACGCGCTGCCGCCGATCAAAGTCGGCATCAAGCCGAAGGTCTCGGACATCCTGTCCAAGCCCGGATTGCGCAAGGTGACGTGGCTGCTCGCTCTGGGCTACATGGTCCATACGTTCACGTTCTATTTCGTGCTGAAGTTCGCCGTGAAGATTGTGTCGAATGCGGGGTTCACCGGACCGCAGGCCGCCAGCACACTGACCTGGGCCAATATCGGCGGCGCAGCTGGAGGGTTGCTGTTTGGGTTTCTACTGAAGAAGTGGGACATCAAGGGTCCGACCATTGGCGCCATGCTGCTCGGTGTCG
>JBDSGY010000430.1:0-4406 GCA_039918755.1 Steroidobacteraceae bacterium | reverse complement strand
GGTCCGATGCGGCGCCTCGCCGTGCAGATCGGCGCGGTGGAGCGCGGCGAGCGCGACCAGCTCGATACCAACTGGCCCACTGAACTCGACGGGGTGGTGACCAATCTGAACACGCTGCTCAAGGCCGAGCGCAACCGCATCGCGCGCTACCGCGACACGCTGGGCAATCTGGCACACAGCCTGAAGACGCCCCTGGCGGTGCTGCGCGCAAGTTTTTCGCCCGGAACGCCCGGCGCCGACCAGGTGAACGCCCAGGTGGAGCGCATGTCGGCCATCGTCGAGCACCAGCTGCGGCGTGCCGCTACCAGCGGCGGCAGCAGCGTTGGCCGGCAGGCTGTCGATTTGCAGCCGGTGGCACAGGAACTGCGCGGCGCGCTGCTCAAGGTGCATGGCAGGAAGGATTTCACGCTGGGCATCGCCGTTGCGCCAGAAATGCAGTTCGTCGGAGACCGCGATGACCTGACCGAGGCGCTGGGCAACCTGATGGACAATGCGTGCAAATGGTGTCGTACGCAGGTACGGGTGAGTGCGTCGCTGCACGAAGCCGCGGCTGCTGCACTGAGGCTTGTCATCGTGGTGGAAGACGACGGGCCTGGCGTGCCTGCCGCGGAGCGCCCGCGCGTGCTGGAGCGCGGCGCGCGCGCGGACGAACAGACGCCCGGACACGGGCTGGGTCTCGCGATGGTGTGGGACATGGCCGAGCTGTACGGCGGACGCCTTCAAATCGGTGAATCAGGCCTCGGCGGTGCGCGGGTGGAACTGCGGCTGCCCGGACGCATGAGGTAGAATCGGGGGATGAGATCTCCCGAAATGACCACGTGGACCCCGACCAGCTGGCTGACGCGCAAGGCGCAGCAACAGCCTACTTATTCCGATGCCGCAGCGCTCGAGCTGGCCGTGGCACAGCTGTCGCGGCTGCCGCCGCTGGTGGTCTCGTGGGAGATCGAGGCGCTGCGCGAGCGGCTGGCGGGCGCACAGCGCGGCGAGTCGTTCCTGCTGCAGGGCGGCGACTGCGCCGAGAGCTTCGAGGAATGCGAGTCCGATCGCATTGCCAAGCAGCTCAAGGTGATCCTGCAGGTGAGTCTTGTGCTGCTGCATGGCCTCAAGCGTCCCATCATTCGCGTCGGCAGGATGGCGGGGCAGTACGCCAAGCCGCGCTCGGCCGACACCGAGACCAAGGATGGCATCACGCTGCCGAGCTACCGCGGCGACATCATCAATCATCCGGAATTCACCCGCGAAGCGCGCGAACCGGATCCGCAGCTGCTGCTGCGCGGATACGAGCGCGCTGCGCTGACGCTGAATTTCGTGCGTGCGCTGATCGACGGTGGCTTCGCCGATCTGCATCATCCCGAATACTGGGACCTGGGTTTCCTCACGCATTCCCCCGCGAAGGTCGCCTACGAAAACATCGTGCGTTCCATCGCCGATTCGCTCGACTTCTTCGAATCGCTCACCGGTGGCCCGGTGCACGATGCGGGGCGCATCGATTTCTACTCGAGTCATGAAGGCCTGCATCTGCAGTACGAGCAGGCACAGACGCGCTTCATCCCGCGCTCGCAGAACTGGTACAACCTGTCCACGCACATGCCGTGGATCGGCATGCGCACGGCGCAGCTCGACGGCGCGCACGTGGAATATTTCCGCGGCATTGCCAATCCCGTCGGCGTCAAGGTCGGTGCGGCCATGGATACCGGCTGGCTGCAGGGCCTGGTCACCACCCTCAATCCGAACAACCAGCCCGGGCGCCTCACGCTGATTCACCGCTTTGGTGCGAAGGACATCGAGAAATCGCTGCCGCGCCTGATCCAGGCCGTGAAGGAAACAGGCCAGACGGTGCTGTGGGTCTGCGATCCCATGCATGGCAACACCGAAAGCACCGTGGGTGGCTACAAGACGCGGCGGCTGGAAAACATACAGAAAGAACTGGAACTCGCATTCGATGTGCACGAGGCCAATGGCTCGCGGCTGGGTGGCGTGCACCTGGAGATGACCGGCGAGGATGTCACCGAGTGCACGGGTGGCGCGCGCGGCCTTTCCGACGCAGACCTGGCACGCGCCTATCGCACGCAGGTCGATCCGCGCCTGAACTACGAGCAGGCCCTTGAACTTGCGCTGATGATCGCCGAGCGCAGCAAGAAGGCGCGGCGCCCCTGAGCTTCGACGGCCGGGAGTTCGCGAGCAAACTGCCGCGCCGTCCGGGCGTCTATCGCATGTACAGCGCGGAGTTGCCCGAGCCTGCGGCGCTGCTCTACGTGGGCAAGGCCGCCAGCCTGCGCGATCGCGTCGGCAGCTATTTCCAGCAGGGCCGGCAGGCACCGAAGGTCGAAGCCATGGTGCGGCAGATCCGCCATGTGGAAGTGACCGTCACGGCTTCCGAGACCGAGGCGCTGCTGCTCGAGTCCAACCTGATCAAGGAACATCGGCCGCGCTTCAATGTCGTGCTACGCGACGACAAGAGCTTTCCATACATTCAGCTGCATGCGCACGAGTTTCCAAGGCTGACCGTGTACCGCGGCCAGCGCACCGGCTCCGGCACGTTCTACGGCCCGTATCCGCATGCGGGTGCGGTGCGCGATTCCCTGCAGCAGTTGCAGAAGCTGTTTCGACTGCGCAATTGCCGCGACAGTTTCTTCGCGCACCGTACGCGCCCGTGCCTGCAGCACCAGATCGGCCGCTGTTCCGCGCCCTGTGTTGGCTTGATCGACAGCGTCGCCTATGGGCGCGATGTCGCGGCGGCCGTCATGGTGCTGGAAGGCCGCGATGGTGACGTGGCGGGCGCGGTGGAGGTGCGGATGCAGGAGGCCGCTGCGGCGATGGATTTCGAGCGGGCGGCGCTGCTGCGTGACCAGCTGATCAATCTGCGCAAGCTGCAGGCCGAGCAGTCCATGGATGCCGGTAGGGAGCGCGATGTCGATGCACTGGCCATCATGGGCGAGCCGGGCGACTACGTGGTGAGCCTGCTGCTCGTCAGGGGCGGCCGCAGCCTCGGAACCACCTGTTACTTCCCGCGCTCCCCGGGCAACGCCGAAGAGGTGCTCGCTTCGTTCCTGCTGCAGCATTACTCACGCGAAGAGCCGGCCAGTGAGCTGCGCGTGAACCTGGACCTGCCGGATGCCGGTGCATTGAGCGAAGTGCTGTCGCAGCAGTTCGGGCGGCAGATCGTGTTGTCGCGGCCTGCCCGTGGCCTGGCTGCGCGGTGGGTCGAGGCCGCCGTCCACAACGCCGCCCAGTCGCTGCGGATGCGGCAGGCACGCCGCAGCGATGCCGCTGACCTGCTCGAGGCATTGCGCGAAGCACTGCAGCTGCCGGCGGTGCCCACGCGGCTGGAATGTTTCGACATCAGTCATACGGGAGGCGAGGGCACCGTAGCCTCCTGCGTGGTCTACACCACCGAAGGCATCGCGAAAAAGGAATACCGCCGCTTCAACATCGAGACTGCGGTGGGTGGCGATGACTACGGTGCATTGCGCGAGGCGGTCGGGCGACGTTTCAGGCGTGTCCGCGACGGTGAATCCCCTTGTCCCGATGTCCTGCTCATCGACGGCGGCCGGGGGCAGGTCAACGCGGTGCTGCCCGTACTGGCCGAACTGGGTTTTGGATCACTGCTGGTCGTCGGGGTTTCCAAGGGGCCGGACCGTCGCGTCGGACAGGAGCTGCTGCATCGTGGCGACAATGGCGCGGTGTTGAGCCTGCCGCCGGATTCGCTCGCGCTGCGGGTGATCCAGCGCGTGCGTGACGAAGCGCATCGCTTCGCCATCAAGGGACATCGCCTCAAGCGCGCGCGCCGCCATCAGGAATCCGTGCTGGAAGCCGTGGCCGGCCTTGGTCCTGCGAAGCGGCGCGACCTGCTGCAGCATTTTGGCGGCCTGCAAGGTGTGCTGCGCGCCGGCACGGCGGACCTGGCGCAGGTAAAAGGAATTGGCCCGACGCTGGCGCAGGTCATTTATGATCATCTGCATCCGGGCGCATGAAGATCCCGTAGCAAACACCATGGTCTGGAATCTCCCGAACATACTCACCTGCCTGCGCATCGTCGCCATTCCGCTGGTGCTGTTGTTGTTCTATTCGCCCAATCACTGGGCCGATGCGGCGGCCGGCCTGCTGTTCGCCGCCGCGTCGATCACGGACTCACTGGACGGCTATTTCGCGCGCCGCATGGGGCTGACCAGCCGCCTGGGCGCGTTCCTGGATCCGGTGGCGGACAAGCTGATCGTGGCGGTGGCACTGGTGCTGCTGGTCAGCAAGGATCCCCGTCCGCTGATCGTGCTGACCGCGTGCGTGATCATCGGCCGCGAAATCGCCATCTCGGCACTGCGCGAATGGATGGCGGAGCTCGGGCAGCGCACCAGGGTCGCGGTCTCGCAGCTCGGCAAGTACAAGACCATCCTGCAGATGGTGGGCCT
>JBDSGY010000429.1:0-9259 GCA_039918755.1 Steroidobacteraceae bacterium | reverse complement strand
GTCTGGCTCAGGTACTGGTCAAACGCCATGCCTGTCAGGCGCAGCAAGGTGCGTCCCAGCTCGGTGACGACGATGGATGTGTCCTGCAACTGAATAAGGCCGTCCTGCTGCAGCTTGCGCAGCGCCGCTTCAGTGCGCGGCCACCAGCTCGCATTGCGGTCGGCAGCAGTCGGCGCCGCGCGTGAAGTGGTCAGCAGATCCCAGAGCAGCGCTCGGATCCGCAGATCGACCGCTGTCAATGCATGGCCACGTTGCACGGGCAGTTGACCCGCCAGTACGCGCGTCTCGTACTGCTGCAGGTTCTTATCATTCTGTGCGTAGGCCCGGGCGTTGTCGCCGATGGCTGAAACGCCCAGTCCGATCAACGCCTGCGTGGCGCTGGCCGAAAAGCCCATGAAATTGCGGGACAGGGTTCCGCCAGCCAATGCACGCGCCAGCGCATCGTCGCGGCGCGCGTACTGGTCCATGCCGATTTCCACGAAATCGCTGCCGCCAAGGCGCTGGCGGCCCAGCTCAAACAACTGCTGCCGCGCTGCGGAATCCGGCAGATCGGCCTCGGTATACCGGCGCTGGCTCGGCTTGATCCAGGGCACATGTGCGTAGGGCAGGAACGAGATGCGTTCCGGATGGAGGCGATCGACGATGTCGAAGGTGGCGTTCAGGCTGTCCGGAGTCTGCAGCGGCAGGCCGAAGATCAGATCGAACGAGATGCTGGTGAAGCCCAGATCGCGTGCGTCGTCGATCACACGCCGCACCTCGTCCTCGGTCTGCACGCGGTTCACGATCTCCAGCACCCGTGCATCGAAGTCCTGCACCCCAATGCTCAGGCGGTTGAAGCCATGGCGCCGCAAGACCTGCAACTGCTCACGCGTGGTGTTGCGCGGATCCACCTCGACGGCGAAATCCGCGGCAGCGGCAGCCCGGCAATGCTGCAGAATCCCGTCGAGCAACGCATCGAGCGTGGCGGCCGGCAGGTAGGTGGGTGAGCCGCCGCCCAGGTGCAGCTCTCCCAGCGTCAGTGAAACGTCACCGAGTCGTTCGCGATACAGCGTAAATTCCCGCAGCACCGTGGCGACATACGGCGCGGCCAGTGCATGGTTGCGCGCCAGTCGCATGTTGCAGCCGCAGTAAGTGCACAGCGACTGGCAGAACGGAATGTGTACATAGATTCCGCAATGTGCGGCGGGTGCCTGCAACGCGGTGGCCATGCCTGCCAGCCAGTCGGATTCCGCCGGCGCGGCGCCCCAGTGCATGACCGTGGGGTAGCTCGTGTACCGGGGGCTGGGCAGGTTGTGCCTGTCCAGCAATCCCGGAGGGATCCGTATCACCCGAAGATCTCCCGCTGCAGCGTCACGAAGCGGCGCACATTGGCTTCCGGGGTGCGCTGCAGGATGCCGTGGCCCAGGCCGCAGATCCAGCCGCGGCGCAGTTGCGCCGGCAGCGCCTTCAGGCGACCGAAATATTCGCGCAGGCGCCGCTCCAGTTCGTCGATCGGCAGATGCAGCCATTCCGGATCCACATTGCCCTGGATGGCCCAGCGATCGCCGTACTTCGTGAGCACCTCTGCCATGTCATGACGCCAGTCGATGCCCAGGCACTGGAAGGGCAGTCCCTGCAGCTGATCCCAGTACGCCGGGCCGGTGCCGCGCGAGTAATACGTTACGGGCGTAGTCGCATCGAGCTTGCGGAATCGTGCCAGCAGATCGGCCAGTACCGGCACGACATGCCTGCCATAGGTGTCGGCATCGATCTCACCGGCGGCGGTATCGAACAGCGCCACGACTTCGGCTCCGGCGCGCGATTGCAGTGCCATGTTGGCGGCGAGCAGGTCGAGCAGCTTGGCGTTGAATGCCTCGTACACGCCGTTGCTGAGTCCGGACAGCGCGGCTTGCGCATTTTCATGCGAGCCGGCGGCGGCATAGACATAAAGCGTGAACGGTCCGCCGACGAAGCCGATCAACCCCTTGTCAGCGCGCAGGCGCGCGCGCGTAAGCTGCATGGCGTCGGCCTGGAACTGCATGAATCCGGCCTGTGCGGCGCCTCCCTTGAGCCGATCCACGTCCGCCAGCGTGCGCAGATGGAAATCGAGTTTCGGGCCCGGGTCGTAGCGCAGACCGGTGCCCATCGCTTCGAGCGGAAACAGCAGGTCTGAAAACAGGATGGCTGCATCGAAATTGAAATCATGGATCGGACCCATGGCCGTCTCGGCCGCAAGCTCCGGCTGCTTGCAGAGGCTGATGAAGTCGTTGTAACGCTTCAGCGCCTGGTAGTGCGAGTGGTAACGACCGGCCTGCCGCATCATCCACACGGGCGGGCGTGCGGTGTTGCGTCGGTTCAGCGCGGCGGCAAGCAAGGTATCAGTCATGGTGCAGTCTCGAGTTGATAGCCCACGCCGCGGATGCTGCGGATGGTGCGGGGGTTGGAAGGGTCGCGCTCCACCAGCTTGCGCAAGCGCAGGATGAAATTGTCGACGGTGCGTTCGGTGGGGAATTCGTCAGGCGCCCAGGCCCGGCCAAGGATTTCGTCACGGGTCACCGCTTTGCCGGATTGCTCCACCAGCAGTTTCAGCACCGCGCATTCCTTGTGCGTCAGGCGATGCAGCGTCCCGCCGCTCTCGGCCGTGAAACGGCCAAAGTCCACGGTGGCGATGCCGATGCGCACCGGCCCGGCATCGGCGGCGCTGCGCTGCGCGATGTCGCTGGCGCGCTTGAGCATGTTATGCACGCGCAGCAGCAGTTCGCGGAACGCGAACGGCTTGGTCATGTAATCGTCGGCGCCCAGTTCGAGGCCGTGTATGCGGTCTTCAGGCGTGCCGTATGCAGTGAGGAACAGCATCGCGGTGCGGGGGCTGACTTCGCGCAGATGGCGCGCCACTTCAAACCCATTGCCGTCGGGCAATCCCACGTCGAGCACGGCGGCATCGAACTGCTGCTGCTGCAGGGCCGCACGCGCGGCCTTCACGCTGGCTGCATGCGTGACGGTGAATCCTTCGCCGGTGAAGCGCGAGGCAAGCGTGCCCGCGACATTCGCGTCGTCTTCGACCAGCAGCAGCGAATGCGGATTCATGCAGCCGGCAATCAGCTGTTGGCGCGCTGGAAGCGCAGCGTGACGGCAAAGCCGCCGCCTTCTGCAGCGGCAAACTCCACATAGCCGCCCATGCGATCCATCAGCACCCGCACCAGATACAGGCCCACACCGGTGCCGCGCGACGACCCGCCACGCAGGAACAGGCGGCCCAGTTTTGAAGGATCGCCTTCGAAGCCACGGCCATCATCGCGGTAGTGACTCGTCACACCATTGCCCGTGGCGCTGGCCTGCACGTCGATATGAATGCGTTCACGATCACCGTGACGCAGCGAGTTCTCCACCAGATTGCGCAGAATCAATTGCAGCGCAGCGGTATCGCCATGCACCGGTGGCAGATCCGGATCAACCGTCACGCTCAGCTCGGCGCCTTCGCCTTCCTGCGCGGCGATGCCCTGCAGCACACGATCCAGCCACACATCCAGGCGAATCGCCTGCTCGGCCAGCGAGCCGCCGCCTTCCAGGCGCGCAAGCTCCAGCGTCTTGTCGATCTGCGATTCCAGGCGATGCGTGTCCGAGAGCAGGCGGTCGATCAGTTCCTGCGTCGGCTCACCTGCCGCGATGGCTTCGGTCTGCAGTCGCACGCTGGTCAGCGGCGTGCGCAGCTCATGTGTCAGTGCGGCGAAGAAGGCCTGCGTGCCGCGGGCCCGCTGCATGTCGCGTCGGTAGTACCAGAACAGGGCACCAGACAGCGTAACGAGCAGCACCAGGAAAGTAGGGGTTTCCCAGCGCAGCATGCGCTGCGTGCGCGCGGCGTCTTCCATCGCCTCGGCCCTGGTCGCGACGCCCGCGTACTGGCTGAGGTTGGCGATGGTCTCGGACTGGCCCAGCAGGAAGTAAGCCCACCAGATGCCGAGCGCGAGGATCACCGTCAGCCACACGCCAGCCAGGATGGCCACGCGCCGCGACTGGCGGATTGGTTTGACGCTCAGTGCGCCTTTGCTGTCCATCTGCGCCACTCTTCAACGGAAGGGAATGCGCGGAAGTTTCGCACGCCCGCACGCCGGATGTGTTCCGCGGTTTTGCCCGGACCGCTGGCCTGATGGGCGTCCGCTGCCACCACTTGCCTGCCACGCTCGAACTGCGAAGTGCTGCTCCAGAAGACATGCGTGGCCGCTGCCAGCGCGTTCGCGTCGGGGAGCGCGGAATCGGCGACGGCGTAGGTGGCGATCACATTCGCGCCCGCCCAGTTGCCAGCCTGCCACGGCTCTGCGGCCGCGCTGTGCGTGAGGACCGTCCATTGCGCCAGCGGCGGGAGTCGCAGCACGGGTTCTGCCACCAGGGCCGCGGCGGTCTCTGCGCCCAACCCTTCCGCGCAGCCCTGCACCCACACACCCTGTGCGGCGAGTGCGAACCAGCTCTTCGTGCCTGATGTCCAGACTATGCGGTCCGCCAGCAACGGCGCCCCATTGGGAGGCAGCGCGCGGGAATGCGCGACGAAGACTGCGCCGCCCTGCAGCCCTGCGCCGAGGTCCGTGGCACCCACGAGCCCCGTGGCTGTTGCACGATCGGCCTTGCTCCCATCCCAGACCTTTATCGCGCCCACATGCGCGGGCAGGGCGATCTGTGGCAGATAACGACGTTCCGCGATATCGATGTTGGCCGAACTGCGTCCCGCCACCTGCATCAGGCCGCCCAGTTCAGGCAGCCACTGCAGCGTCGCGCCAAAGCGCTGATGACAGCCGCCGCCGTGCTCGGCCAGCATCTGTCGCTCCACCGCGATGGCGCCGCGTGTTTCCGGATGTTCCAGCGCGACCAGCAGGGCGCGCGTCTCCGCGTCATCGGCGCGGCATTCGATCGCAAGCGCTCCCTGGCCTGGCGCACCCGGCGAGTCGGTGAGTGGCAGCACCATGAGATGCAGGCCCTGCAACAGTTCGCGCAGCAGGTGCTGGCCCTGGCGCTCGGTGACGGTGTCGGCAAACAGTCGCGACAGGCCGGCCAGCGCCAGCACGATGCCGTCGAGCTGTCGCTCGGAGCCACGCGGTTCGCGCAGGCGACGCAGCCGGCCATCCACATTGCCGCGGAGGTTTTCGAGCGTGATCTGGTTGCGCGCAGCATGCGGCAGCGCCTGCGCAAAGAACGGTGGCAGCAGTTCGGCGCGCCGTGGCGACGAGGTGCCGATGCGCAGACGGCCCCCCTGCGCCAGGCGTGCCGGCACATCGGCGGCGAAGATGGCGATGTCGCGTGGATTGGCGCGCTTCGGCACGGCGGCGAGCACGAACTGCGGTGGCCGTTCGAGGCTCAGGTCCTTCAGCGAGTGCACGGTGAAATCCACCTTGCCTTCTGCCAGCGCCAGATCGATCTCGGCGGTGAAGAACTCCTTGCCTTCCATCGCCGACAGCGGCTTGTCGAGCACGCGGTCACCGCGTGTTTCGATGCCCACCAGTTCGACTTCAAGGCCGGGATGCGCCGCGCGCAGCGCAGCGGCCACTTGGCTGCTCTGCACCCAGGCCAATGCGGAACGACGGGTCCCGAGACGCAGTGTTTTGGTCATGGTCATGAGGGTGAATTAGTAGCTGAAAGCCTGGAAGACAGCCAGATCTTCCCAGCCGTGATTCGAGCTGCCGGCGCGTGAGCCGTCCGCATCGTCCAGCCGGGCCAGCTGCGCCTTGTTCGCACACGCCTTGCGGGCCCGCGCCAGCAGCAGCTCGCGCTGTGAAGCCTGCGAATCGCGCAGACCGAACAGATCCTTGAGCGTGGCGATGCCATGGACCTCTTGCCATGCGCTGCCCGCGGCATTGTCGATGCCCAGATGCAGAACCTGGCCATCGTGCGCGCCGTGATGGCGCCACTGCTGCGCGCGCGCCGCGTCGAGCTCGGCATCGGCGGGAATGCAGATCACGACATCGCGGGCGCGACGCCAGGCTGCGGCCTCTGCTTCAGCCGTGGATTCGAGCAGCTGCACCCGGCTTTCGATCTGTTCGGCACGCTGGCGTGACAGCATCGCCGTGGCGCGCGCATGACTGCGATTCCAGACCAGCACTTCGCCGCTGTCGAGAAAGGGCAGCACGGTCTCGGCCAGCTGACCCGCGCCCAGCAGCAGTGTCGGTCCCTGCAGGGTGCCGCCCAGCAATCGCCGCACCAGCGAGCCATAGGTGGCGCTGCCCAGGCCCACCACGTATTCGGTGCGGATCTCCTTCGTATCCTGCAGCAGCCGCTGCATCCATGGACGCAGCAGTCGTGCCTGCTCCGGCTGTGCCAGCTCGCAGTTGCGCCACGCAAGCTTCACCTGGCCGAGGATTTCGGTTTCCCCCGCGATCTCGCTTTCCAGGCCGCAGGCAAGCTGCAGCAGGAAGCGGTAGGCGATGGCACCGGTGTAAAGCTCGTAACCCGCGGCACTGGCTTCGACGGGCATCGGCTGATCGTCCGGTGCCTGCATGCCGATGCGCACTTCACGCAAGCAGGTGCGTACCACGCAGGCATCAGAAAGCAGCGTCGTGGACGAGTCGCCAGACGCGTTGCGGTTCAGGACGATGAGGTCGGCCAATGCCATGCAGCGAGCCTAGAGAGGCTGCCCGCCGCATTTGTCATCGCAGAGTCACTGCGGGAAAAGGCTGCACGCAGAGGAGCTCAGATGAGAATTACTCTCATCTGTTCTGGTCAGCGGCCTCGAAATGACGGATCTGATCGGCGTGCGCCTTCCTGAAGGCGGCGCGATCGGTGACGCGCGCAACATAGGACTCGGTCGCAGGCCGATCGCTGAATGTGCGCACAGCGGGAATGCGCAGCACATCCGCCATCAGCAGGTCTGCGACGGTGAAGCGCCCGGCGGCCAGCCACTCCTGCTCACCGAGCACTCTTTCCATGTGGTCGAGCCGCTGCGTCAGCCATCCGGTCAACGGGTTGTCCGCGGCGCCCGACATCTTCAGGAACCACCACGGCACGCTGGCCATCTCGATCGAATTCAGCGCGGCAATGGTCCATTGCAGCGTGGCCGCTGCTGCGGCCGGATCGCGCGGCATCAGCCGTTCGCTCTTGCCGGCGAGGTGCAGCAGGCCGGCGCCGCTTTCAAACATCTCGACGCCTTCGTCCTGCAGAAACGGAACCTGGCCGAAAGGCTGCTGCGCCAGATGATTGGTCTCGCGACCATCGAAAGGAATCGTGCGGACCGTATAGGGAAGACCCGCTTCCTCACACGCCCATCGCAGCCTGAGATCCCGCACGAATCCGCGCGGCGCCGGGGGAACCCAGTCCAGGGTCCAGATCGTCAGGGAGCTCACGACGCTGCACTCCGGGAGCCGAAGTCATCGAGCCGCCCGAGTCCGCTGGTCCAGCCTTTGGTGTGTGATTCGCGCGCAGCCTCCGGCAGCTGCTCATGCGTGACGACGACCTCCGTGCGCTGGCCGGCAGGCAGGAAATCCACGGTCACCAGTGTTTCGCAGCCTTCGGTGCCGTGGGAAATCCACGTGAAGACCAGGCGGCGAGGGCGGTCGATGACCCGGTAAACACCGTGATGCGGGTAGGTCTTCTCGTCGCCCTGCATGATGATTTCGTAACGGCCACCGACGCGCGCATCGGCCTTTGCGCTCGTATGCCGGATGCCATCAGGGCGCATCCAGATGGCCAGTGCCTCGGCGTCGAGCCAGGCGTCGAAGAGTTCAGCGGGCGCGGCGGCGATCGTGCGCCGTACGACCACCGCGGTAGCGGAGGGGGTGACTGCAGGGGCGGCGGCATTCATTTGCGTTTCCTCTTCTTGTCCAGGACATAGGTTTCAAGCGCGGCGAGCCGGTTTTCCCAGAAGCTGCGGTAGTGCTCCATCCAGGCCGCGGCTTCGGCCATGGGTTTGGCATTGAGCGACAGCAGGTGATCGCGTCCGGTGACGGAACGCCGCAGCAGACCCGCGCGCTCCAGCATCCGGATGTGCTTGGAGACCGAGTTCAGCGAGATCGGAAAATCGCCGGCGAGGTCCGTGACGCGCGCATCCGAAGTCTGCAGCCGCGCCAGGATGGCGCGGCGAGTGGGGTCGCCCAGTGCGCTGAATACCGCATCGAGCTTCGCAGTTTTATATTCACCCATAGGGGTGAATATAGGAACGAGCGCGGCGCCCTGTCAAGCGCCCGTGTAGCTAGAGGTCGAGGTCGATGCTGACGGGGCAGTGATCCGAGCCCATGACCTCGGGGTGGATCTTCGCTGCCTTCACTTTCTCTTTCAGCGACTGCGACACCAGCACGTAGTCGATTCTCCATCCCACATTGCGCGCCCGCGCATTCGCGAAATGGCTCCACCAGGAGTAGTGCCCGTTGCCGAAGGTGAAAATGCGGAAGGTGTCGATGAAACCGGCATTGACGAAGTTCTGGAAGCCTTCGCGTTCCTCGTCCGTGAATCCCTTCTTGCCGCGATTCGGCTTGGGATTGGTGAGGTCCAGTTCGGTGTGCGCCACGTTGAGATCACCGCAGAACACCACTGGCTTCTTTTGTTCAAGCTGCTTGCAGTAGGCGAGAAAAGCCGGGTCCCAGTGCTGGTGGCGCAGAGCCACGCGCGACAGATCTTCCTTCGCGTTCGGCGTGTAAACCGTGACCACGTAGAATTTTTCGAACTCTGCCGTGACCACGCGGCCTTCGTTCCAGGAATCGCGCTTGAGTTCGTCGGCGAAGCTGAACTTCGCCGCGAAGTCATCGGGAAAGCCGTTGACCACATGCAACGGCTTCTCGCGCGAGAAGATGGCCGTGCCCGAATAGCCCTTCTTCTCCGCCGAATTCCAGTACTCGTGGTATTGCGCCAGATCGACTTCGGCCTGGCCGCGCTCGGCCTTGGTTTCCTGCAGGCAGAGAATGTCGGGCTGGTGCTCCGCAATGAACTGCTGGAAAGTGCCTTTGCGGACCACGGCGCGAATGCCGTTGACGTTCCACGAGTATATTTTCATTCTGGATTCGCTCAGGGATCCAGGCCTTCGTCCTTGCGCGCCTTCTGCACCGATGGCCGCTCACGGACACGCTCGTAGAATGCGCTGAGCTTCGGCAGCGTTTCGATGCTGACGCCGACACGCGAACGCCAGCTCAGCGTCACGTAAAGATAGGCATCGGCCACCGTGAAGTTGTCGCCGGTGAGGAAGGGCTTGTCGCCCAGCGAGTTCTCGATGAACTTGTGGCGCACGCCGATCACGGCCCGCGCCGCGGCCTTGGTCTCGTCCGTGCTGGCGGGATTGAACAGCGGGCCATGGTTCTTGTGGACTTCG